>NZ_JBHWZS010000420.1:0-6284 GCF_042728155.1 Streptomyces sp. NPDC060209 | reverse complement strand
GGCTCACGATGCCGGCGGGGTGGCGTTCTTCGTGCGGGGCGTCCCGCGGAACGAGATCGCTGAAACGGCTTTCAAGTGTCCAGAACGGCTGGGTTGCACGCCATCGCGCAGCCCAGCCGAGCTCAGAGCGGCGCGAGCACCATGAGGATCTGGTCCTGATCGTTCCCCGGTCCGAGCCGGAAGGCGGCCGGCCAGCGGCCGACCTCGTGCCAGCCGAGCCGCCCGTAGAAATCCTCGAGGCCGTTGCCTCCCCGGGCGGTCAGATGCAGTTGCTCCAGGCCCATCTCGTCCCGGGCGACCCGGCGGGCCTCGCGCATCAGGGCCGATCCGACGCCGAGGCCGCGGACCGCGGTACGCGTCTGCACGTGGTGCAAGGTGCCCCAGTGCCCGATCAGTTCGGAGGGGTCGCGCCGGACGTTGAGCCAGCCCACGACTTCCCCGTCGATCCAGGCGGTCACGAGTCGGCTGGTCACTGGCGTCAGGCGACCGACGAGGCCGTCGACGGCCGGGGCTGCCTGGCGCAAGTCGATGGGCGGGACGTGGAAGCCGGCGGCGCCGCCCGCGTTGGTGACCTCGATCCAGCACTCCGCGAGGGCTTGGTTCAGGGCGGGAGAGACGTCACTGGGGGAGGAGAACTGGCGCAATGTGGGGAGTCTGGTGGCGAGACTGGTCATCCCACGATCCTGCACGGAGGGGAGCGTGCCTCGCCAGAGGATGCAGGCCCGTACACCCCGCACGGCACAGGGGCCGGGGCTGTTGTCCCCGGTCCCTGTCCCGCTGCCGAGGTGTCAGGCGGTCTTCGGGGCAGCCCTCATCCCGATGTACACACAGGCTGTGCCGTCCGCCAGGGTCGAGAAGACGACCGGCATCCAGTCGGCACTGTAGGCACCGCTGCCGGGGCCGGCGAACACCGTCGGCGACACAGGGACGAGGTCCATCTCCAGCGGCGGCGAGAAGTCCTTCATACCGTCGACGAACTCGTACACCAGGTGGGCCTTGCCGTCGTTCTCGGCGATGGTGATCAGGACGCCCTCACGCTTGTACGTGCCGAGGAGCGGCGCGAGGTCGACCACCGGCGGTTGCGCGGGCGGTCCGAAGGGGGCGGGCATGCGCACCTGTGCGAGGCCCTGGAGCAGTTCGTCGAAGAGCTCCGCGTAGAGCTGCCGGGCGTCGCCCCCGTTGGTGAGCAGGACGAGCGCCACACCTGCCGAGGGAACCACACGGAGGAAGCCGTACTGGCCGATGGAGGCGCCGTCGTGCCCGAAGCCTGGGGTTCCGGACCAATCGTACAGCGTCCAACCCAGACCCCATCCGTCGGCGCTGACCGTCCACTTGTCGGGAACGTCCACCTCGCGCCGCTGCATCGCGGAGATGCTCTGCGGAGTCAGCAGGCGGACGCCCTCGGGGGTTTCGCCGCCCTCCAGGTGCATCCTGACCAGACGGGCCACATCCCCGGCTGTGGCGAGTACGCGGCCGTACGGGCCGGCGGAACGAGGCATGAGGTCCCATGCCGGAGCGGGGTCCGGGTCCTCTCCGAGTTCCCCCAGGTGCCCCATCGCGGTCCGGTGCGCGAGCGCCTCTTCGGGGAGCGTCATCGTGCCGCTGAGCCCGAGCGGGACCAGGAGCTGCTCCTTGAGCGCTTCGTCCCAGGTCTTCCCCGTGAGTACCTCGACGATGCGGCCGAGCACGTTGTAACCGAGGCTGCTGTAGGAGACCGCGGTGCCCGGGGGGCAGTCGAGTCCCACGTCCTTGGCGGCCTCGACGTAGCGGGCCAGGCAGTCGTCGCCGCGGCCCGAGTCGTAGGTGAAGTCGCAGGTGAGTCCGCTGGTGTGGGAAAGCAGCTGCCGGGTGGTGATCGTGAGGGTCGCCTCCTCGTCGGCGACGACGAAGTCCGGCAGCACATCCCGTACCGGGGCGTCGAGGTCGAGCGCGCCGGAGTCCACGAGCTGCATGATCAGCGTAGCGGTGTAGATCTTGGCGAGGGACCCCAGCTGGAAGACCGAATCGGGCGTCGCGTCCACCCCGGTGCCGCGGTGCAGTACGCCGCTCGCCAGGGCATGCACATCACCGTCGACGAGGACGGCCAGCGTGGCGCCCGGAACATGATGCGTCATGCGGAGCTGGTCGAGCCGAGCCTGCCAGTGGTCCAGGTACAGCTTGCGGCCGTCGGAGTCCTTCGATCCCCAGTCGCCCTTGGCCGCCCAGTTGCCCTGCGCGTCCCAGCTCAGGTCCTTCGGCATGACTTCTCCCTCGGCAGACAGTGTTCCCTTTACGCGAACACTGTACGCAGGGGGGAATTATGTTCGCAATGGCGCATGGTGTTGACGCCCAGCTTCGCGACCCACCCTGGGCTGGAATCCGGCGGATCCAGTGGCCGAACGGCCTGTCCGGTGGCACATCCGTGCGCGGAGCCGGGCCTCGTGCCCAGGGTTCCGCCTGCCCGCATCGCGTCGCTCGGCGGAACCCGTGAGTCCCCCGGCGGAAGCTGCGATCTTGATCGTAAAGCGCGGACGGGGCCGGCGATAGGCGCTCAACGACTGTGCGGCACCCGGCACCGGCCCCGCCGCGAGCACGGCTCGCACCCCCGGCACGTGGAGGCGCGGGGGAGCGCGGGGGAGCGGCTCGGATACGTCAGTTCTGCACGGCCACCGCGGCCGTGTAGCCCTCGCCGGCCGCAACGTCGCTGATCGTCCACCGCGATGGGGCCGAGGGCGATGTGGACGTGCCCACGTAGTCCAGCGACGGATCGCGGCCCAGCCCCGTACCCAGCCCTTTGAGATAGGCCTCCTTCCGGGCCCACGCCCGAGCGAAGGCCCGGGGGCGCTCCGCCGGCGCGCAGTCGCGCAGTTCCCGCTGTTCCCGCGGGTGCAGCGACCGGCCCACCTCCTCGGCGACTTCCGGCAGCGGGTCTCGTTCGACGTCCACGCCGACGGGGCGGGAGGCGAAGGCCAGGAGCCCCAGGTCCTCGCTGTGCGTCAGGGAGAAGTGCACCGGGTTCCCCTCCACCGCCGGGCGGCCGTGCTGCTCGGGGCAGAGCGGGCAGGGCAGCCGCGTCAGCGCGACTTCCGCGGGTTCCGTGTCCAGATAAGCCCCGAGCAGCAGGCGCAGACCCACATGCACGCAGAGGTAGGTGTCCCGGTCGGCGGAGTTACGGAAGCGGTCCGCACGTTCACGCTCCGAACTGTCCAGCACGGCGTCGCTCCGTCGTCGCGCTTCTGTCCGGAATTCGGCCGTACGTATGATCCACAGGTGAGGTGTCCGGCCGTCCCCGGGCAGCGCCGGGAGGGCTGCCTCGGTGTGAGGTCGCAGTTCCCTGGGGTGGTGCATTGCGGCCTGGATCGTCATGTCCCGCACAATAAGCTGCACGGCGCGGCCGCGTCAGGTGTGGGCGGGCCGAGGCGTTGCGTACAGCGTTCCTTATTGCGAACACCATGAGTTACGGTGGCGGAACGACGAGAGGGCGAGGACCCATGCAGGCCGACAGACAGCCGATTCCTTCAGTGTGGACCCGCCCGCGCCGCCAGCGGGAGCAGCTGACCCGCGAACGCATCGTGAGAGAAGCTGTCCGGCTGCTGGACGCGGACGGCACCGAAGCCCTCAGCATGCGCACCCTCAGCAATCGGCTGAATGCGGGGGCCACTTCGCTCTACCGGCACGTGGCCAACAAGGACGAGCTCATCGAACTGGTCGTCGACGAGGTTTACGGCGAGCTCGACGTGCCGGTCGCCGGGCACCGGTCCGAGTGGCGCGCCGCCGCTTCCGGGGCGGCCAACAGCTTGCGCGCCATGGCGCTGCGGCATTCCTGGATCGCTTCCGTCCTGGGCCAGGTCGGCCTGTCCCACCTCGGACCCAACGTGATGCAGATGTCGGACCGGATGCTCGCCATCTTCGAGACCGCCGGCTTCCCGTCGGACGAGACCGACCGGGCGGTGAGCACTGTCGTCGCCTACGTCATCGGTGTGGCCACATCCGAGGCGGCGTACCTGTCGATGATCTCCCGCAGCGGGAGCACCGAGCAGGAGTGGGTGGACGAATTGCGCCCGGCCCTCGAGGAGGCCGCTCGTGATCACCCGCGCTTGATGGAAGGCCAGGTCGCCCAGCGCGGGGTGGACCCGGGGAAGGTCCGCGACGAGACCTTCGACTACGGCCTTCAGTGCATCCTTGACGGGTTGGAGGCCCGTCTCACCCGCCACGGTCCGGCCTGACGGCCCAACCACGCGAACCGGTTCTGCGCGAGGCCGGCGCCGCGGTGCCGCCATTCACCCCGGGACCGGCCGCCCGAGGTCCCGGACGGGTCTAGGACCTCGGGATCGCGGGCTGTCAGGTCGCGGCGGCCCGGCGCCGACGTTGTGTGCCCTCTTCCGGTGATTCTCCGTCCTGATGCCGGCCGTTCCCCGGTTCAGCAGTGCGTACGCACAGCTGGGCAGCGGTCAACTCTCGCTGCAGGCAGCGCTGTTGACCCTCGCACGTGAGTAGTACCGTGCCGAAGGCCGCACCAGAGACAGAAGTTTCACGACGAGGAGGTCACCATGGAAGTGCCAGGTCTTCCGAAACCGTCGACGGCAGGAAACGCTCCCCGCTCAGCGCCCCGGCCCGGCGGCACACCGCTCCTTCGCCTGCGGAGCACCGAGACCGAAGCCCAGCGGATATGAACGGGACAGCCGTTTCACCCCACTGCTCAGCCGCCCCCCGGACCAACGACGGCTTCCACGTCTTCGATACCACTCTTCGCGATGGCGCCCAGCGTGAGGGCATCAACCTCACGGTCAGGGACAAGCTCGCCATCGCCCGGCATCTGGATGACTTCGGGGTCGGATTCATCGAGGGCGGCTGGCCGGGTGCGAACCCCCGCGACACCGAGTTCTTCGCGCGTGCCCGGACCGAGATCGACTTCCGGCACGCACAACTGGTGGCGTTCGGCGCCACCCGCAGGCCGGGGGCCAGAGCGAGTGAGGATCTGCAGGTCCAGGCCCTGCTCGACTCCGCTGCGCCGGTTGTCACGCTGGTCGCCAAGTCCCACGACCGGCATGTGGAACTTGCCCTGCGCACCACGCTCGACGAGAACCTGGAGATGATCCGCGACACCGTTTCGTACCTGCGGTCCGAGGGCCGGCGCGTCTTCGTCGACTGCGAGCACTTCTTCGACGGCTACACGGCCAACCCGGAGTACGCGACAGCGGTCGTACGCACGGCCAGGAACGCCGGCGCCGATGTCGTCGTGCTGTGCGACACCAACGGCGGCATGCTTCCCGCCCGGATCCAGGCCGTCGTCACCACCGTCCTGGCCGACACGGGGGCCCGGCTCGGCATCCACGCCCAGGACGACTCCGGCTGCGCGATCGCCAACACCCTGGCGGCCGTCGACGCGGGCGCCACGCATGTTCAGTGCACAGCCAACGGCTACGGCGAGCGGGTCGGCAACGCGAACCTCTTTCCCGTCGGCGCCGCTCTCGAACTCAAGTACGACATGCGTGTGCTGCCCCCGGGCGCGCTGGGTGAGATGACTCGCATCTCCCACGCCATCGCCGAGATCGTGAACCTCGCTCCCTCGACCCATCAGCCGTACGTCGGTGTCTCGGCCTTCGCCCACAAGGCAGGCCTGCACGCCTCCGCGATCAAGGTCGACCCCGACCTCTACCAGCACATCGACCCCACGCTGGTCGGCAATCACATGCGGATGCTCGTCTCCGACATGGCCGGACGCGCCTCCATCGAGCTCAAGGCGAAGGAGCTCGGCGTCGAACTCGGCGGCGACCGCGAACTGATCAGCCGAGTCGTCGCCCGCGTCAAGGAACGCGAACTGAGCGGCTACACCTACGAGGCCGCCGACGCGTCGTTCGAACTTCTCCTGCGCGAGCAGGTACAGGGCAGACCGCAGAAGTACTTCCACATCGAGTCCTGGCGGATCATCGCCGAGGACCGCCCCAGCGGCGGCCAGACCAACGAAGCGACTGTGAAGCTCTGGGCCCGGGGCGAACGCCTCGTCGACACCGCCGAGGGCACAGGCCCCGTCAACGCTCTCGACCGCGCGCTGCGAGCTGGTCTGGAAACCATCTACCCGGAGCTCGCCAAACTGGAACTGGTGGACTACAAGGTCCGCATCCTGGAACAGGCCCACGGCACCACCTCAGCCGCTCGGGTCCTGATCTCGACCGCCGACGCAACCGGTGAATGGTCGACCGTCGGAGTCGGCGCCAACGTCATCGCCGCATCAGGGCAGGCCCTCGAAGACGCGTACGCCTACGGCCTGCTCCGCGCAGGCGTCGAACCGACCGAGTGACAGC
>NZ_JBHWZS010000419.1:0-6363 GCF_042728155.1 Streptomyces sp. NPDC060209 | reverse complement strand
CCGTGTACCGGAGCCGGCCCCTTCGTACGTCACGCCGCAGGTCTAGTAGACCGGCTTCCCGGGCTCGACCTGGTTGACCCAGCCGATGACACCGCCGCCGAGGTGCACCGCGTCGGCGAAGCCCGCCGACTTGAGGACCGCGAGGACCTCCGCGCTGCGGACACCGGTCTTGCAGTTCAGAACGATGCGCCTGTCCTGCGGGAGGTCCTGGAGGGCGTTGCCCATCAGGAACTCGTTCTTCGGGACCAGCCGGGAGCCCGGGATCGAGACGATCTCGTACTCGTTCGGCTCACGGACGTCGATGATCTCGATCTTCTCGTCGCCGTCGATCCACTCCTTGAGCTGCTTCGGAGTGATCGTCGAACCGGCCGCCGCCTCCTGGGCCTCCTCGGACACGACGCCGCAGAAGGCCTCGTAGTCGATGAGCTCGGTGACGGTGGGGTTCTCGCCGCAGATCGCGCAGTCGGGGTCCTTGCGGACCTTGACCTGGCGGTACTGCATCTCCAGCGCGTCGTAGATCATCAGACGGCCGACCAGCGGGTCACCGATACCGGCGAGCAGCTTGATGGCCTCGTTGACCTGGATGGAGCCGACGGACGCGCAGAGCACGCCCAGGACACCGCCCTCGGCGCAGGAGGGAACCATGCCGGGGGGCGGCGGCTCCGGGTAGAGGCAGCGGTAGCAGGGACCGTGCTCGGACCAGAAGACGGACGCCTGGCCGTCGAAACGGTAGATCGAGCCCCAGACGTACGGCTTGTTCAGCAGGACCGCGGCGTCGTTGACCAGATAGCGGGTGGCGAAGTTGTCCGTGCCGTCCACGATCAGGTCGTACTCGGCGAAGATCTCCATCACGTTCTCGGCTTCGAGCCGCTCCTCGTGAAGGATGACGTTCACCAGGGGGTTGATCCCCTGCACGGTCTCCTTGGCCGACTGGGCCTTGGACTTGCCGATGTCGGCCTGGCTGTGGATGATCTGGCGCTGCAGGTTCGACTCGTCGACCTCGTCGAACTCGACGATGCCGAGCGTGCCGACACCGGCCGCGGCCAGGTACATCAGGGCCGGCGAGCCGAGGCCGCCGGCGCCCACACAGAGCACCTTCGCGTTCTTCAGCCGCTTCTGTCCATCCATCCCGACATCCGGGATGATCAGGTGGCGGGAGTACCTGCGGACCTCATCGACGGTGAGCTCAGCAGCTGGCTCGACCAGGGGTGGCAGCGACACAGGAACCTCAACAATGCAGGTGGTCGGTTTCTACGTACTTCATCTACGTACGGTTGTTCTCCCGTAACACTGCCACGCCGCTCCTCATTCCGAGATACCGGGTCCGATCCGCGAGACGAATTCGTCCCAGTAGCTGGGCAGTGCCGCAAATGGATCGGTTTGCCCCTTCGCGTCGTCCCGGTCAGTGAAGAAGATCGTGCCCGCGCCCTGCCAGCGGGCGATGCGCATGGCCTCCTCCAGATGTGTGCGCGGGACCCCGTGGACGAAGTGCGCGAAGCGGCCCGGTTCGTACGCCGCGGTCCACTCGGCCACCTGCGACCAGCGGTAGTCGGCCCACGGACCGCGGAAGGTGACCAGCTGGTCGGCGGCCTCGGCATAACCCGGGTACGGGTGGGTGCCGTGGCCCAGGACCAGCCGCCCGCCCTCCTCGTCCGCGCTGTCGCTGTCCGCCAGCAGGGCCGAGAGGGTACTTGTCAGCCGGCGGACCGCCGGAAGCCCGTCGCGTTCGGCCGGACAGTGGTCCAGGTAGAAGCCGCCGACGCGGTACCAGTCGAGGTAGGACTGGGCGTCGGCCACCAGCTCGCCGAAGGGACGGCTGCCGAAGGCCAGGTCGATGTGGCCCAGCAGCCTGCCCCCCGAGGCACGGACGGTGTCCTCCGGCACCTCGCCGTGCAGAGCGCGCTCGCGGGCGTTGCGCAGTCGGCCGGCGGCCTCCAGACAGTGCGGGTCGGGCCGCGCGCCCGGCCCGTCGTCGATGTTGAGGACGGCCCAGTGCAGCGGTGTGCCCGGCCGGGTGAGCCCGGCCCACTCGGCGGGCGCCAGCAGCGGATGGGCGTATCCGGGCACGCCGACGCCGAGCTGTTCCGCGCCGCCGGTCCGCAGGGTGGAGCCGGTACTGGTCAGATACGGCATGCCGCCTCCATCCAGATGTCCGCGAGGGACTCCTCCAGATTGATCCGGGGACGCCAGCCGAGCCGGTCCCGGGCGGTGCGGACATCTGCCTGCTGCCAGGCACCGCAGCCGTCGGGGTAGGGGGACGGGGTTGCCGCGAGGTGCTCCACGACGGATTCCGCGGAGGCGCGGGGGGCGCCGATGGGGAGCCGGGCGGGAGGCGTGTCGAGCTCGTGGAGTGCGCCCGCGTAACCGGCGACCCTGGCGAGGACCGCCGCCGCGTCGCGAAGCCGTACGGCCCTTCCGGTGCCGATGTTCACGACACCCTGGGCGGCGGAGAGCGAGGCTGCGTGCACGGCTCGCGCCACGTCGCGTACGTCCACGAAGTCACGCTGGACCCCGAGGCCGCTGAGCTTGAGCTCGGGGTCGCCGGTCTGCATGGCGCGGCGCATGGTCTCGGCGAGACGGCCGAGCGGGGAGCCGGCCGGGGTCCCGGGCCCGACCGGTGAGAAGACCCGCAGCACGACCGCGTCCAGACCGGAGCCGAGGACCAGCTCGGTGGCGGCGAGCTTGCTGACGCCGTACGGGCCTCCCGGACGGGGCACCGCGTCCTCCGCGGTGGACGAGCCGGGCTGCGAGGGCCCGTATTCGGAGGCACAGCCGACCTGGACGAGCCGTGCGCTGCAGCCGCTGCGGCGCATGGCCTCGCAGACGGTGGCCACGGCGACGGTGTTGTGGCGGGTCAGGTCCCGGGCACCGCCACGGGTGGCGCCCGCGCAGTTGACGACGACCCCTGGGTGGACGGCGTCCAGGAAGCGGGTGAGCGCTCCGGGGCTGCCGCCCGCGAGGTCGAAGCGCACATCGGCGTCGTCGCCGCGGCCGAGTGCCGTGAGGTGCACGGCGGGGTCGGCGAGCAGGCGGTCGGCGACGAAGCGGCCGAGGAATCCGTTCGCTCCGAGCAGCAGAACCCTCATCGCGCGCCCCCTCGGTGCCGACGGCTGCCTGCCGGTGAGGGGGATTGGGGGGTCATGTCCGGTGTCTCCTTGAGGAAGGTGTGTGCGGTACGGGAGACCCGCGGCGTCGGCTCCGCGGGGGTGGGGCGGCCCGGCTAGGCCGAGGCGTGGGCGGACGCCCGGGTGAGGGTGACCGATGCGTGGACCAGCAGCCCGAACGCGGCGATGCCGCAGGCGAGGACGGGCACGCCGCCGGGGCCGGCCGCGGCGACTACCGCTTCGACCGGCCGGGCGAGGAGGCCGAGGCCGGGCAGCCGCCCGGCGAGGACCAGGAAGGGGGCCGCCACTTCGACGGCGCAGGCGGCGGCGAGTCCGGTGGCGGCGGGCTCCGGGAAGCCGTGGACGGCCAGCAGGCGGGCCAGGAAGAGCAGGGCACCGAGGGCGGCCGGGCCGACGGGGCTGACGCCCGCCCCGGGGTGGCCGAGGCCGGCGAGGAACAGCAGCGCGGTCAGCGCGCAAAGGAAGAGCGCGACGACACCGAAGAGCAGGGGGCGTACACCGGCGCCGAACTCCGACAGACCGTGGGATCCGGCGAGCCGGTGGCGCGAGTGGGCGGCGAACAGGTGGGCGCACCAGGCCGCGGGGGCCAGTGCCAGCGAGAGGCCGAGCAGGGGGGCGGGCGCGGCGGTCCAGTGCCCGTCGGGTCCACCGCTGATGACCTGGGCGAGCAGGTCGTCGCCGTACACGACGTAGCCGAGGAGCCAGCAGACGTACAGCGTGACGCCTCCGGCGCCGTCCTGGGCCCGCAGCGGGCCGCCCCGCAGACAGAGCCGGAGCCCGAGGAGGGCGAGCAGGGCTCCGGCGGCGGTCACCGCGAACCGGGCTTCACCGCCGAGTACCCCTTCGGTGGCCCTGAGCGCCCCGGCGGTCGCGAGGCAGGCGGCCCCGGGCAGCAGCGCCGAGAGTGTCCATCCGGCCCGCGCCTCCTTACCTGGGCCGGGCCGTGGCCCGTGGTCGCGGACGGCCCTGCCGGCGCCAGGGACGCGGGCGTAGAGCTCCTCCGCGAGCGAGAAGACGTCGCGGTGCCGGTAGCGCGCTGCGGTCCGGTCGGTGAGCCCGTGCGCCTCCAGGCCGGCCGCGATCTCCAGGGGGTCGACGGCGCGCTCACAGAGGTCCCGGTGCCGGTGCATGAGCACCTTCACGGGGTCCGCGGGTCCGCGCCTGACCGCGGACCTGCGAGCGGGGTGGTACGCGATCTCGGGTGCCCGGAGTGCCGAACGGACCGCCCCCGGACCTTCGTCCGCCGGCTCCCCCCCGGCGTCCGGGGCCGGGGCTTCGGTGGGTCTGCCCATCGGGGCTCCTCCGTGGTCGTGGCCGCTCGTGTCGTCACGCATCGCCGTCTCCCGCTCCGCGTGCGCCCGCGCACACGCCCGCCGCGCCGACGGCCCAGCTCGGCACCCGGGAGGCACCGGCCACGGCCCGTGCGGCGACCGGTTCCGGGGGCAGAGCGCCCAGCACATGAGCCTCTGGGGGTGTGGCGAAGGGGCGGGGCGGTCCGTCCGGGTCCCGAGGGTCCACCTGCGCCGCCCACCGGGCCGGGGCATGCCCCACCAGGTCCAGGTAAATGCCGCGAAATGCCGTGAGGTTCTGCTCGACGGTGAAGAGTTCGAGCGCCCTTGCGCGCGCCGCGGCGCCCAGGCGCGCGCGGCGCTCCGGGTCACGCAGGAGCGCGACGCAGGCATCGGCGAGCGCCCGGGGATTGCGCGGGGGCACCACCAGCCCCGTGCCGCCGACGACTTCGACGACCGCGCCCACATCCGTCGAGACGGTGGCCCGGCCGCAGAACATCGCTTCGACCAGACTGATGGGAAATCCTTCGACGACGCTGGACAGGACGACGACGCCGCCCGCGGCGTAGGCCTCCGCGAGGTCGGGCACCTCGGGGCCTCCGATCTCCTCGAAGGTGACCGGGTTGTCGCCGACGGCGTGCGCGTCCGTGGCCTCGTCGGGAAAGAGCTGGACGGCGAGCGCCCTGCAGTGGGCGAGGTAGGTCTCCCCCTCGGTCCCCTGGACCGGCGCGCCGAAGATCCGCAGCCGGACGTCCGGCTCGGCCCTGCGCACCTCGGCGAAGGCGTGGAGCAGGGCGATCAGGTCCTTGGCGGGTTCGATCCGCCCGATCCACACCAGCGTTCCGGGGCCGCCCCCGTCGTCGCCCTCGCCGACCGCCCCGAACCGCTCCGCCTCCATGCCCGGGTAGACCGTGCGCAGCTTGTTCCGGTCGGCGCCGAACCGCTCCTGCCAGCGGCGGACATGGGTGTTGCCGGGGGTGATGAGCGCGGCCTGCCGGTAGACCTCGGAGGCGAGCAGCCCGTGGAAGTTGGCCAGCAGGGCGCGGACCGGCGCACCGGCCGGCGTTCGGGGCGCCGCGAGGTAGTGGGCCCTCAGCGGCACGCCGTGCTCCGTCACCAGCAGCGGCACGCCGAAGAAGCGTTTGGCCAGCAGTCCCGGCAGAGCCGCCGCGCCGCCGGACGCCGCGTGGCAGAGGTCGACCGCGCCGAGGCCGTCCTCGTCGTACCAGTCGAGGGAGAGGGGGCGCAGGGCGCGCTCCAGCTCGGCAACGAAGGCGAGGTAGTCGGGGACGGTGGCGCTGTGGACCGTCCGCCCGGCGCCCGGGGCGCGGCAGGCCGACTCGACGATGCGCACGCTCGTCTCGGAGCGCAGGGCGCTGTGCAGTCCGCCGCTCTCCCGGGCCAGGTCCGCGAGGCCGTAGAGGCCGTCCGTGAACAGGCCGGCCGCCGCGTCGGCGCCCGCGCCGTCGGATTCCGGCCCGGTCTCCGTGCCGGCGCAGACCGCCCCGACGAGCGCCGTCACGTGCGCCGTGAAGCGCCGTCGGTCCCGCCGTCCGTACGAGCGCCCCAGGCCGGTGGCGAGTCTGCCCGTCAGCCCTCTGGGGCGGCCGGGGTGCCGGGCGTCCTCCTCGTGCGTCCACATCGGCGCCGTCCGCACCCGTCCGACCCTGTCGGGGAGCCTGACCCAGCCCTGTTGTTCCTGGTCGGCGGAGCGGCTGAGCGCGAAGAGGTCGAACTCGTGCTGGGGAAGACCGCGCACCAGACGGTCGCACCAGAGTCTGGACTCACCGGTCGCATACGGATAACCACCGTCCGTGAGGAGTCCGATCCGCACGAGCACACCCCCGATCTCCCTTGTGGGTGGCCGCCGTTGATCGGCGACTCACAGCGGGACGACCGTATGCGGACAGACAGGTGGTGCGACGGACGGTCTGTCTCTTATACACATC
>NZ_JBHWZS010000418.1:0-6370 GCF_042728155.1 Streptomyces sp. NPDC060209 | reverse complement strand
CCTTCGGCCCGCGTACGGGCCCTACACCTTGCTGCCCGCCGGTTCAGGCACTGCCGGCTCCCCGGCGGCGTCCTCTGTCCCGCGGACCGGCCGTTCCGCCGGGCCGGTGCCGGTGCCGGACTGGAGCCTGCGCGGCCCGGACAGGGCGTACGTCAGCCCGAAGCCCGCGGCCACCACCGCGGCGCCGCCGACCGCGTCCAGCACCCAGTGGTTGCCCGTGGCGACGATGGCGGAGACCGTGAACAGCGGGTGCAGCAGCCCCAGGGCCTTCATCCACGCCTTCGGCGCGAGCAGCACGATCACCAGACCGCACCACAGCGACCAGCCGAAGTGCAGGGACGGCATCGCCGCGTACTGGTTGGTCACCGCGGTCAGCGCCCCGAAGTCGGGGCTCTCGAGGTCCTGCACGCCGTGGACCGTGTCGATGAAGCCGAGTCCCGGCATGAGACGCGGGGGCGCCAGCGGGTAGAGCCAGAAGCCGAACAGGGCGAGGACCGTGGCGAAGCCGATCGTGCTGCGGGCCCAGCGGTAGTCGGAAGGACGGCGTACGTACAGCACACCGAGGATCGCGAGCGGCACGATGAAGTGGAACGTCGAGTAGTAGTAGTCGAAGAAGTCGCGCAGCCACGGGATGCCGACCACGGTGTGGTTCGCCCAGTGCTCGATGTCGATGTGCAGCCACTGCTCGGCGGAGTGGATCTGCCGGCCGTGCTCCTCGGCGGCGGAACGCCCGGCGGTCGCCGCCAGCCGCACCTTCGCGTACGCGGAGTAGACGACCCGGATGAGCAGGAGTTCCAGCAGCAGGTTGGGGCGGCTGAGCACCCGGCGCCAGAACGGCAGCAGCGGCACCCACGCGAAACGCGCCGGCACCGGCTTGGCGTGGTCGGTGGGAATCGGCCGCTGCCAGTAGGGCGAGGTACGGGACAGGAAGGGCACCGCGCAGGCCGCGCCGAGCGCGGCGATGAGCAGCGCGTTGTCGCGCACGGGAAGGACCACGCCGACGTTCGGCAACAGCATCTTCCCCGGCAGGGTGAGGACGAGCACCACGACCACCGGCCAGACCAGCCGGTCCGAGGCCCGGGTGCCGACGCGGCCGACGACGGCGAGCAGCACCCAGAGCAGCTGGTGCTGCCAGGCGGTGGGCGACACGGCGACGGCGACGCAGCCCGTGACGGCGACGGCCAGGAGCAGCTGACCGTCCCGGGCGTAGCGGGCCGCGCGGCGCAGCCCGAGGAAGATGACGGCGGCGGCAAGGGCCAGGAACAGCGCGATTTCGAGTGGTCCCTGGAGCCCGAAGCGCAAGAGCGCGCCGTGCAGGGACTGGTTGGCCAGGCTGTCCGGGCGCTCACCCAGTCCGGCACCCGCGAGGTGGTGCACCCAGTACGCCCAGGAGTCACGCGGCATCATCACCCAGGCCAGCGCCGTGCAGGCGGCGAAGGTGGCACCGCCGCTCACTGCGGCCCGGCGTCTGCCGGTGAGCCAGAACAGGACGGCGAAGAGCAGGACGGCGGGCTGGAGGGCCGCGGCGACACCGGTCAGCACGCCCGGAAGGCGCTCACCACGCACCGCGAAACAGGCGACGAGGACCAGCAGGACGGGCAGGATGCTGGTCTGGCCGAGGTGCAGTGTGTTGCGGACGGGCAGCGACACCATCAGCAGGGTGATCGCGACGGGCGCCGCCAGGAACGCGGTGCGCCGGCTCACCGGTGCGGGCAGGGCGCGCACGGCGACGAAGCCGAGCAGCACGACGAGCAGCAGCGAACCGAACGTCCATACGACGCCGAGGGCCTGCTGGGCCGAGACCGTCAGCGGCTTCAGCACCAGCCCGGCGAACGGCGTCCCGGTGAACCGGCCCGGGTCGTACAGGGATCCCGCGATGTGCAGGACCCCGGTCGCACCTGTCCAGGTCTCCAGGTCTGTGAGGCGTTCGCCGGGCGGCCGGCGCAGCACCACCGCCACCTGCCGTACCGCCAGGACGCCGACGAGCAGCCAGAGGACGGCTCTGGCCGTCGCTGCCCTCGCCCCCGGATCCGCCGCCGCGTTCCCCCGCACACTGCGCTCCACATCTGTCACGCTGCGCCGACCCTCCCGTTTTCCATGCACTGTCCCCTCGGCCCGGGTATGTGCGGATGAAGCCTCGCATTGCCCTATGAGGTAGACACAATCAACCCCCTCTTCGCCTGACTGTCACCACCGATTTGCCGAAAGAATGCCCGAATCCGCTGAGCGGGCCCTCAGGTGGCCATGGGCAGTCCGTCAGGGCGGACCGGGGTCAGTCCTCGTACTCGGGGACGTCCGCCTGCCAGCCCGTGAAGAGGGGGATGTCCGACGAGCCGTCCAGGACGACGACGCCGAACGGCCGGTCGAAGGCGATGTGCCGCACCACCTGCGGCCGCGGGGCCACGGAGGTTCGCATGGCCACGATGGTGACCGCCGCGGCCTCGACACCCTTCTCGGCGATCTTCACCACTGCTTCCTGGACCACGTCCGTGATGAAGAGGTGCACAGGCGCGAGGCCGGAGAAGTCCGCGGCGGGGTCGATGGCGAGCCGCACGCCGAGCGCCGGCAGCTGGTCGATGACCTGGACGTTTGTCCGCAGGGTGAACCGCGGCAGCGCCAACGTCACCTCGTCGGCGTCCAGCGGAGCCCGCGATTCCTCCGGGGCCCACGCCAGCGGCAGGACTCGGTCCGCCGGCTCGCCCGGCTCCCCCAGGACGAACCTGACCCGTGCCGGTGCGGCGCCGCCCGGCTCCGAGCCGCAGCGCAGTTCGACGACGTACGCGCCCGATGCCGTCCACACGTCCTCGAACTCGACCGACGCGTGCATCGTCGCCACCGGCCGGCTCGTGCCCGCCGCGTCGGTGAAGGGGACGTCGCGGGTGCGGGTCACGTCGAACCGCACTTCCCAGAACGCCTTCAGAGCCAGCACATTGACCAGGGCGAGCGCGGCACCGTCGAGGTCCAGGGGAAGCCGGTCGATCAGGCCACCGGTCCGTTCGCGGACCCACGCGTCCGTCTCCGCGGGGTCGACCGGGCCGAACTCGACATCGGGCAGCGACTGTTCGTACTCCGGGTGGAGCGGCACGTCGTTCCACACCCGGGTCGCCACGTGCAGCGCCTCGGTGCTTCCCCAGCCCCGCGCCGCCTCCGTCACCACGGCCGCGGCCTCCTGCCCGGCCACGCCCAGCAGGGCCCGCAGTTCCGCCGCCGTCTCCGTACGGGCACCTGCGGCGACGGCCGTCAGGGCCAGCCACAGTCCGGCGGGCGAGCACACGAAGCTGTGCCCGCCGGGCCGCACCAGCTCCCGTATCCACTGTTCTCCGAGCCGCTGGACGGCAGCCTCGACGTCGGTCTCCCGCATCATCACTTCCCCCTGCACGTATTAATGGTTCGTCACCCCGTCCCACCGTGGACAGAATGAAGCAATGACGTGGACCGTGACCCCCGAACACTTCGGCAGCCCCGAGGCGAACCTGCTGCGGCGGGACTATTACGACGAGGTGGCGAGCCGCTACTGGGGCCGCCCTGCGACCCCGGCGGAGATCGACGACGGGCTGAGGGACGACGGCGTCGACCTGCTCGCCCCGCCCACCGGTGAGTTCCTGGTCGGACGGTACGACGGCAAGCCGGCGAGCTGCGCGGGCCTGCGGCTGGTCGACGCGGCGACGGCCGAGCTGACCCGGGTCTTCGTCCGGCCCGCGTTCCGCTCGACGGGCGGCGGCGGCCGGCTGCTCGCGGGCATCGAGAGCGCCGCGCGCGCCTACGGGGTGCGGCGGATCCGGCTCGACACCCGCGACGACCTGGTGGAGGCACGCGGGCTGTACGCGAAGCACGGGTACGGGGAGGTCCCGGCCTTCAACCAGGGCCCGTACGCGGAGCACTGGTTCGCCAAGGAGCTCTGAGCCCCTGCTGCCGGAGGAGCGGTCAGCCCACCGAGTGGTCGCGGCGCGGTTCGGGCATGTGGGGCCGCTCCCTGCTCGACCCGCTCACCTCGGCCGACAGCTCCGTCACCAGGCGGACCAGGTCCGTGGGCCGGTCCGGGCCCCACCAGTCGCCCAGCAGCTCGGCGAGGGACTCCTCACGAGCCTGGGACAGCCGGACCACGGCCTCCGCGCCCCGTTCGGTGAGCACCAGCTGCATCCCCTCACGCCGGGCGTAGCCGTTCCCCTCCACCTGCCGGGCGGCCGAGGTGATCACCCTCAGCGGCACGGGGGCGACCTCGGCCAGCCGGCCGGGCTCGACGGTGCCGTGCCGTTTGATCCGCAGCAGCAGCCAGCTCGCGGCGGGCTGCAGGTCGTATCCGGCCTTCTCGGTGATCTTCTCGTAGATTTCCCGGCGCCCCTCCCGGGTGGCGAGCACCGACAGGGCGCGTGCGCACTCGTCGTACGAGGAGCGCTGGACCGGGTTCGAGGCCAGGGTCTCGCTGGTGTCGGGCGCCGTCACCGACCCGCGCAGGGGCTCCTCCTTGAGGAACCAGGCGAAGACGAAGGCGACGAGGACGACGGGTGCCGCGTAGAGGAAGACATCGGTGATCGCGGTCGAGTAGGCGCTGAGGACCGAGGGGCGCAGGTCCGCCGGAAGCCGGCCGATGGCCCGGGGATCGGCGGCCAGCGCCCCCGCGTCCATGCCGGACGGAAGCGATCGGCCGCTGAGCGCGTCCTCGAGTTTGCCGGTCAGCCGGTTGGTGAAGATGGTGCCGAACACGGCCACGCCGAACGAGGCGCCGATGGACCGGAAGAAGGTCGCTCCGGACGTGGCGACACCGAGGTCCTCGTAGCCGACGGAGTTCTGCACGATCAGCACGAGCACCTGCATCACCAGGCCGAGCCCGGCCCCGAAGACGAAGAAGCAGAGGCTCATCGTCCAGGTGGAGCTGGTCTCGGAGAGCGTGTGGAGCAGCAGCAGGCCGACCACGGTGAGGGCCGTGCCGGCGATCGGGAAGACCTTCCAGCGGCCGGTCCGGCTGACGATCTGGCCGGAGGCGGTCGAGGTGAGCAGCAGCCCGAAGACCATCGGCAGCATGTGCACACCGGACAGGGTCGGGGTGATGCCGTGCACGACCTGGAGGAAGGTCGGCAGATAGGTCATGGCGCCGAACATCGCGAAGCCGATGACGAAGCTGATGACGGCGACGAGGCTGAAGGTCCGCTTCCGGAACAGCTTCAGCGGCAACACCGGTTCGGCCGCCCGGCGCTCGGCCGCGACGAACGCCACGAGCAGCACCACGGCGAGGATCGCGAGGGCGATGATCTGCACGGAGCCCCAGGCCCAGGTGGTCCCGCCGAGCGACGCGACGAGGACCAGGCAGGTGGCGACGGAGGCGATGAGGAAGGTGCCCAGGTAGTCGATGGTGTGCTTGGTGCGGCGGACCGGGATGTGCAGGGCCGCGGCGATGACGAGCAGCGCGACGACACCGATGGGCAGGTTGATGTAGAAGACCCAGCGCCAGCTGAGGTGCTCGGTGAAGAAGCCGCCGAGCAACGGCCCCAGCACGCTGGTCGCACCGAACACCGCCCCGAACAGGCCTTGGTACTTGCCTCGTTCGCGCGGGGTGACGATGTCGCCGACGATCGCCATCGACAGCACCATCAGCCCGCCGCCGCCGAGTCCCTGGAGGGCGCGGAAGCCGATCAGCTGCGGCATGTTCTGGGCCATGCCGCAGAGCGCGGAGCCGACGAGGAAGATGACGATGGCCGTCTGGAAGAGCTTCTTGCGTCCGTACTGGTCGCCGAGCTTGCCCCAGAGCGGGGTGGCCGCGGTCGCCGCCAGCAAGTAGGCGGTCACCACCCACGACAGGTGGTCCAGGCCGCCCAGTTCGCTGACGATCGTGGGCAGTGCGGTGGACACGATGGTCTGATCGAGTGCGGCGAGCAGCATGCCGAGGAGCAGTGCGCCGATGGACACCAGGACACTCCGCCGGGACCGCCCCTCACCTGCTGCAAGGGGTGGCGGGCTCAGCTGCTGGGCCATGAGCATCTCCTCGGGTCCGCTTCACCCCCATCCTGGCCGCTGTGTGCCGTTATGGCCTGCCGAGCGGCGCTACGCGCGTTGGGCTTCGCTGCGGCGGCCTGCATAATCGCAGGCAGTTCAAAGGGGAGGGGAACCCACGATGACCGGACATATGTGCCCGGAGTGCGGCGGCGAGCAGAGCGCGAGACCCGGGGCGGGGTGCGCCTGCGGAGCCGGTACGGCCACGCGGCCCGGGCGGGACGCCCGTTCGGCGGAGATCGCGGCGGCCGAGGATTTCGACCCGCTGCGTATCCGGCCGTACGTGACGCTGAACAGCGACGACACGGAGGACCACGGGGCCCCCGACGCGGCCACGACGATGCCGCTGTTCCTGGACGGCGCGCCGGACGGAGCGCCGGGG
>NZ_JBHWZS010000417.1:0-6386 GCF_042728155.1 Streptomyces sp. NPDC060209 | reverse complement strand
GGGGAGCGTGGTGGGCGCGGCGACCCGGTTCAGGACGCCGCCTTCGCGGCGCGGAACCCTGCCTCCAGATCCGCCTTGAGGTCGTCCACGTTCTCCAGGCCCACGGAGAGCCGCACCAGGCCCGCGGTCGCGCCCGTCGCGGCGAGCTGCTCCTCGGTCAGCTGGCTGTGCGTCGTGGACGCAGGGTGGATGATCAGGCTCCGTACGTCACCGATGTTGGCGAGGTGGCTGAACAGTTCGACCGCGTCCACGAACCGCTTGCCGGCCTCCACGCCGTCCCGCAGCTCGAAGGCGAGCACGGCACCGGCGCCGCGCGGCAGGTATCGCCGGCCGGCGTCGTACCAGGGGCTCGACTCGAGGCCGGCGTAGTGCACCGCCGACACCTCGTCGCGGCCCTCCAGCCAGCGGGCGAGCGTCAGCGCGTTGGACGTGTGCCGCTCCAGACGCAGGCTGAGTGTCTCCACGCCCTGGAGGAGCAGGAAGGCCGAGTGCGGCGAGAGCGCGGGTCCGAGGTCGCGCAACAGCTGGACCCGCAGCTTCACGGCGAAGGCGCCGTGCCCGAGATCCGGCCAGTACCGCAGGCCGTGGTAGCTGGGGTCCGGCGTGTGGAAGTCCGCGAAGCGCTCCGCGTGCGCCCCGAAGTCGAAGGTGCCGCCGTCCACGACGACACCGCCGATCGTGGTGCCGTGACCACCGAGGAACTTCGTCGCGGAGTGGATCACGATGTCCGCGCCGTGCTCCAGCGGCCGCAGGAGGTAGGGCGTGGGCACCGTGTTGTCGACGATCAGTGGAAGCCCCGCCTCGTGGGCCGTGTCGGCCACGCCGCGGATGTCGAGGACGTCGCCCCGCGGATTGCCGAGCGTCTCCGCGAACAGGGCCTTGGTGTTGGGCCGGATCGCGGCCCGCCACGCCTCGATGTCGTCGGGGTCCTCCACGAACGAGACCTCGATGCCGAACCGGGGAAGCGTGTGCCGGAACAGGTTGTACGTACCGCCGTACAGGGAGGCGGAGGAGACGATGTGGTCCCCGGCGCCCGCCAGCGTCAGGAGCGCGAGCGTCTCGGCCGCCTGACCGGAGGCGAGCGCGACGGCGGCGACGCCGCCTTCGAGCGCGGCGATGCGCTGTTCCAGGACGTCCTGCGTGGGGTTGTGGATCCGGGTGTAGATGTTGCCGGGCTCGGCCAGCGAGAAGAGGTCGGCCGCGTGCTTGGTGTCCTTGAAGACGAAGGACGTCGACTGGTAGATCGGCACCGCCCTGGCACCGGTCGTCGGATCCGGCGCCGCGCCGGAGTGGATCTGCTTCGTCTCGAAGGACCAGGCGGCCCCGGCGTCCTGCCGGTCGTGGTCCTCAGGGGTGTGTCCCGCGGTGACGGAGTCGACGGGCTGGCTCATGTCATACCTCGCACGGTCGTTCGGAGGATGTCCGCGCGAGCACGGTGGCGACGCGGCGGCGGCGTACTGGTTACGGACCGTAGAGGCCGCCCGCGCCAGGACGGAAGCAGGTCGCGCACGTGGCCACGAAGCTGCAATGCCGCCGCAACAGACGCGCCGGACCGGCCCCGCCGTTCGCGGAGCCGGCCCGGCGTCGGTCGTACGTCAGTCCTGTGTGAACATCCCGCTGCGCAGCTTGCGGAGGATGCGGCTGAGCAGGCGCGAGACATGCATCTGCGAGATTCCGAGCTCCTCGCCGATCTGAGCCTGCGTCATCTCCTGACCGAACCGCATGTCGATGATGCGGCGCTCGCGTGCGTCGAGCTCGCCCAGCAGCGGGGCGAGCGTATGGAGGTTCTCCACCGTCTCCATCGCGGGATCGGGCTCGCCCAGTACGTCCGCGTAGGTGCGTCCGCCCGTCGCGCGGCCCACCTGGTCCGCCGAGTCGGCCGGCATGTCGAGCGATCCGGCCGTGTAACCGTTGGCCGCGACGATGCCCTCGGTGATCTCTTCCTCATCGAGACCGAGATGCTCGGCGAGCTCCCGCACCGTGGGATCCCGGTCGAGGTCCGCCGCCAGTGCCTCCTTCGCCTTCGCGAGGTCCACCCGCAGCTCCTGCAGCCTGCGCGGCACATGCACGGACCAGGTGGTGTCCCGGAAGAAGCGCTTTATCTCACCGACGATGTACGGCACGGCGAACGAGGTGAACTCGACCTCACGGGAGAGGTCGAAGCGGTCGATGGCCTTGATCAGACCGATGGTGCCGACCTGGACGATGTCCTCCATGTCGCCGCTGCCCCGGTTCCGGAAGCGACCGGCGGCGAACCGCACGAGGGACAGGTTCATCTCGATGAGGGTGTTCCGGGCGTACTGGTGCTCGGGAGTGCCCTCGTCCAGCACCTGCAGGCGGTCGAAGAAGAGCTTCGACAGCTTCCGTGCGTCCTGCGGGGCGATCACCCCGGCGTCCTCGATCCAGGGGAGTCCGCCAGGGGCACCTACTCGTTCGGCACCGGCGGTCTGTGCAGTGTGCACGGTCATCCCGTCACGCTCCTCAGATTGTGGGCCGTGAGGTGTAGGCGCCTGCCCGAAGGACCGCAACTCATGCACGGAGAGGTTGATTTGAGCCACACGCGTGCCGGTATTGGCCGGGAATAACCCTGATCGCCCTCAGGGGCCGTGACCACGGAGCCCTGGTGTGCGCGGGGGCACACAGAACCGCCCCACCGGTACGGGGGAGCCCGGTGGGGCGGTCGTATCCAGAGTGCCACAGGCCGATGCCTGTTGGGGCCCTATCCCGCGCAGTGGTGCACTATTCGCCGGACCGGCCGTTCCGCGTACCGCGCACACGGGCCAGCCCCGATCGCGGGGCGGGGCCGCAGGCGCCGGGCGGGACGGCGCGTTTGCCGGCGGCGCGGCGCCCGGGCGGGCACTTCTTTGATTGCACGCTCGTGAACAGACAGGCGGCCCGGGAATAGCCGCGGGGTGAGCGGGCCTTCCATCCCTGTCGACGGCCGCCGCTATGAACCGGAGTGAGAGAGTCCATGCCCGAGGCCACACCCCTGCCCACCAACCCGTCCACGCCGCGGGTCACGGATCCGTCCACGCCGAGGGTGCCCGTCCCCGGGGCGGGAATCGAAGCGTCCCATCCGCTGGACAACCCGGCCCGCGCCTCGCTGACCGGTCCGCACGCCCACTTCGCCGAGCGGCGCGGACGCGTCCTGCGCTACCGGCCCGACGTCACCCCCTGGCTCGCCCTGCCGGACGGGCCCGACGCGCAGGACTGGGCCGATGTCGCCGCGCTCGCGGGCCCCGGCGCCTCCGTCACGCTCACCGCCTTCCGAGAGCCCCCGCCGGCCGACTGGGAGATCGTCTTCCAGGCCGAAGGCGTCCAGCTGGTGGACGACCACGTGGACGCCGCCCCCGACCCGGAAGCCGTGCTGCTCGGCCCGGCCGACGTGCCGGAGATGCTGGAACTGGTGGCACGCACCCGCCCCGGCCCGTTCCTGCCGCGCACGGTCGAGCTCGGCACCTATCTCGGCATCCGCCGCTCCGGAGTCCTCGTCGCCATGGCGGGGGAGCGGCTGCATCCGCCCGGCTGGACCGAGATCAGTGGCGTCTGCACCGACGAGTCCGTCAGGGGCCAAGGGCTCGCGACGCGCCTCGTCGGGGCGGTGGCCCACGGCATCAGGGAACGGGGCGAGACACCTTTCCTGCACGCCGCGGCATCGAACACCTCCGCCATCCGGCTCTACGAGTCCATCGGCTTCACCCTGCGCCGCAGGACCGCCTTCCTCTCGGCGCTCGTCCCGGCGGACGCGGTGCCGCGCACCGACGCCAGGACCGGGAACCGGGGGACGGGTAGCTTGGAACAAGTGGGGCGTTAGGGACGAACAGGCGGGAGGCCTGCCGTGGTCATGCGACTCCGGCGCCCGTCGGTGGCGCGCATGGCGCCGCTGCCCGGGGCGGATGCGGAGGAGACGGCGGCGGGCGACGCCCGGATCGGGAACTGGGCACTCGCGCTGTGGATGCTTCTGCTGACCGTCGCGGTCGTACTCCTCGATGCCCTCACCGGTGAGGATCTCCCACTCATCCCGCTCCTGGTCGTGCTGCCCGCGCTGGCATCGGTCTTCTGCACGATCCGCCAGACCACCGCTGTGGCGGTATGGGTCACGCTGGTGGTCAGCGCATCCCGGATCGCCTCGACCGGCTCCTTCTGGGACGTGCTCTTCCTCATCGGTTTCACGGCACTCGCCAGCTCCCTGGGCGTCGTCGCCTGTGCCGCGCGCATCCGCCACGCCACCGAGGTGGCGAGACTGCGTTCGGCGGCCGTCGCGCTCCAGCGCCAGATCCTGCGGCCGCTGCCCATCGTCACGCGGCAGGTCTGCGCCCACGGCCTCTACGAGCCGATCGAGGAGGACCGCTTCGTCGGCGGCGACATCTACGAGGTCGTGCAGTCACCCCATGGGACCCGCGTGATCATCGGTGATGTGCAGGGCAAGGGGCTGCCCGCGATCGGCGTCGGTTTCGCCGCGCTCGGCGCGTTCAGGGAGGCGGCCGTGAGGGAGCCCGAGCTCACGTCGGTGGCCGACTCCGTCGAGGACGCGGTCGTCCGGCACAACGCCTTCTCCGCCGAGACCGGTGAGGCCGACCGCTTCGTCACCGCCCTGGTGCTGGGGTTCGACGGTGGCGACCGGGTGCAGGTCGTCAACTGCGGGCATCTGCCGCCGCGGCTGCTGCACGACGGGGCCGCGTCGGTGGTCACCCTGCACCGGACGTCCGTACCACTGGGCCTGGCGGATCTCAGCGGTGAGGCGCGCGCCGCGGAGTGGGTCGGCTTTCCGTCCGGCGCCGCCCTGCTGGTCTTCACCGACGGAGTGACCGAGGCGCGTGACGCGACCGGTGTCTTCTACCCTTTCGACGATCGGCTCGGCCGGTGGGTGGGGCGCGAGCCGGACCAGGTCCTGGAGGCGCTCCAGGCCGACCTGCAGAGCTTCTCCGGCGGAGTGCGCCGCGACGACGTGGCCGTGCTCGTCCTGAGCAGGCCGCCGGACGGCGAGAACGCGGCCGGGTCTCTCGGAACGCCACGACGGAATAGCCCCTCGAAGTGACAGCCGCGTCTCTCTTGACGCATACATGGCCCTCCGGAACCCTCATGGGAGCGCTCCCGCATCGACCGTCGCGAGCGCTCCCGTCCGTTCGCCCGCGACAGAGGGATGGATTTCCATGCGCACCGGAGCGACCCTGTTGCCCGCCCTGCCGCTCGCCTGTGCGGCGGCTCTGCTGCTGACCGTCCAGGCGGTCGCGGCCGGCCCCGCGGACGGTGCGCGAAGCGAGGCTGCCGCCGTGCGCACCGACGGCCGCGGCACCCGCCTCTACACCCCCGACGCCAACCCCGGCGCATACAGCCAGGCCCTGGACCTCGTACGCCGCGGCCAGGTCCGCGACGCCGCCGGAATCCTGGCCATGGCCCGCACGCCGCACGCCGTCTGGTTCGGGGACCGGACTCCCGCCGACGTCGAGAGGGAGGCGAAGCGGATCGTCCGTGAGGCGGACAAGCAGGACACCGTCCCGGTCCTCGCCCTCTACAACGTCCCCGGCCGGGACTGTGCCAACTACTCCGGCGGTGGAGCCTCCACGACCGCGGAGTACCGCGCGTGGATCGACGCCGTCGCCCGCGGCATCGGCCGCCACGACGCGCTTGTCGTCCTGGAGCCCGACTCCCTCGCCCTGCTGCCCGCCGACTGCGGGCAGGACGACGCCGAGGGCACGAAGACCGCGGCCCGTTACACCGAGGTGAACTACGCGGTCGACGCGCTCGAACCCCTCGCCCGCACCAAGGTCTACCTCGACACCGGGCACCAGGGCTGGCACTCGGTCAACAGCATAGTGCCGCGTCTCCTGGAGGGCGGCGTGGAGCGGGCCACCGGCTTCTACACCAACGCCTCCAACTACCACACCGAGAACGACAACACCTGGTACGGCACTCTGATCTCGTCGTGCCTCGCCTATGTGGACAAGGGCGGTGACAGTGCCGACTGCCCCGACCAGTGGTGGCCCCGCACCGACGCCCGGTCCTGGCTGGACACCCATGTCGACACCGATCCGGCCCTGATGAAGCACTTCGTCACCGACTCCAGCCGCAACGGCCGAGGCACCTGGACCGCGCCCGCGGGGAAGTACACCGACGCGCAGGAGTGGTGCAACCCGCCGGACCGCGGTCTGGGTGCCCGCCCCACCACCAGCACGGGGGACCCGCTCCACGACGCACGCCTGTGGATCAAGATCCCGGGAGAGTCGGACGGGCTCTGCCTGCGCGGAACGGAGGGCCCCGAGGATCCGGAACGCGGCGCCGCCGACCCGGCCGCGGGCGCCTGGTTCCCCCAACAGGCCCTGGAGCTCGTCAGGTTCGCCGAACCTCCGCTGTTCTGACGGCGCGGGGCGGAGCCGGTGCGTACA
>NZ_JBHWZS010000416.1:0-6403 GCF_042728155.1 Streptomyces sp. NPDC060209 | reverse complement strand
CCTTGACGGTGACGGGCTCCGCCGACCGCGCGTTCTCCGCCTCGGCGGCCGCCGAGACGAGCGCCGCGGCCCGTTCCCTGGCCGCGGCCGGGGTGCAGGACCAGGAGGCGTGCGCCGAAGGGCCCTCGATCAGGATTCCGACCTGGAGAGGCCCCTCCGCGGGCCCTGGGGCCACCTCCAGCGTCGCACCGCGTCCCTCGGTGTCCCGGATCTCGATGCTCATCCCTGCCGCCTCCTCGTCCCGCTCCGGTCAGCTCAGCCGGAGACTCTCCGGCGGACCCAGATAGCTGGGCTTGAGGCCGCCGGTGTCCACCACGAGGTTCTGGAGTACCACGGTCGGGTCGACCATCCAGAATTTCAGTACGTGGGCGCCTGCCCGGCCGATGTGGTGTGCGGTGCCGGTGCGGTTCACGTTGTCCGAGGTGTTGCGGGCCCACTGCGTGTTCATGGTGCCGTCGTCGGACCCCGTGACCTCGGTGATCTTGACGGACTGCGGCGTGTCGTCGTCGAACGAGACGGCGTAGGTGAGTCCGTCGGTCGCGAGGGCGTTGTTGCGGGGCGACAGGTACGCCCAGACGGTGACCGGTCCGGTGGTGAAGAGGCTCATCCGGTACTCCAGCCTGGGCCCGCGGCCGCCCGGGCTCTGCCGTGCCGCGGTGACCGGGAAGGGCTCCATGCCCGATCCGGTGCGGCCTATGCCGGGGATGCGCCGCCAGGAGATTCCTCCGCGGCCGACCGCCCGGTGGAAGTGGTCCGCCTCGATGGAGACGTATCCGTTGGCCTCGACGAACCCCGTCAGCTCCGCGCGTGCCGTTCGGGGCCGGTCGACCACGGCCCGGACGACGACCTCGCTGCCGCCGGGACCGGACACCGTGACGGGAACATGCGTGACGCCCTTCGGGGCCCGCGACCAGTCGACCCGGAAGGTGACCCGGGTCTGGGCGTCCACCCGGCCGCGCGTCCGGTCGGCGATCAGCCAGGAGACACCTGTGCGTATGCGGAAGTCGAAGGGTTCGGTGCCCCGGTTGAACACCTCGACGTACTGCGCGGGCTGGCTCTGGTACGGGCTGAAGACCGGCAGGACCGCTTCGCCGCCGCCCTCACCGGACGCCGGCCACCAGCCGGAGGAGCCGTCGACGGCCACGCCCATCTCCGCCCTGTGCGGGAGTTCGATGCGCCGCACGGCGGGGAAGATCTCGTCCGCTATCGCCACGTTGTTCAGCTCGGGCTGCTGCCAGGGCGCGTTGGGGCCGTAGCGGTCCACATCGCCGTAGCCGATGTGCGGCTGGGTCTGGAAGCCCTCCCATTTGCCGTCGGCCACCTCGGTGTTGAAACGCCTCGCCAGGGCGAGGTCCTCGGCCAGACCCGCCTCGGCGGTGGCCGCGAGCTGGTTGGTCAGCGCGCGGCCCTGGGGCGCGTAGTGCAGGTTGGTGAACTCGGCCTCCCGCAGGGCGTACAGATTCGCGGTGGCCCGGACCGCGTATCCGACGAGCTGGTACCAGGCGTCCTGGGCGGACGCCGGCAAGCCCCGCCGCACGCGTTCCGCGGCGGCGTCCAGGCGCAGCCAGTCCTCGGTGACCCGCTCCAGCTCGCGGTAGTCGACGATGCTGAAGGGCGTGGCCCGGTCGTCGTAGACGATGGCGGAGGAATCCGTCGCGGGGTCCTTGGCCGGGTCGAGGGTGATCTTCCGGTTGAGCAGCTCGGGCTTGCGGCGGGACTGAAGCCGGGCGTAGGTGCGCAGGATCTCGGCGATCTCCTCGGCCTGCCGCTCGCCGAAGTTCTGCGCGGAGTAACGCTCCTCCCACTCCGGGAGCGCGTCCAGGGGCCAGCGGTCGGGGTCCCAGGCGTACTCCAGGAAGAACTGGGTGGCCAGTTCGTTGCCCTTGAGATCGCCCACGTTGGTGACCCAGAGGCCGTGGTTGCCGTAGGCCGCGCTCTGGTGGAGCTGGTCCCACATGTTGGGGAGCGAGGCGGTGTCGACCCACTTGTAGTTCCGCCCCACCCCGACGTAGTCGAAGTGGTAGTAGAGGCCGTAACCGCCGCCGCGGGCGTCGTTCTTCAGGTCCGGCAGCTTGCGGACGTTGGCCCAGTTGTCGTCGGTGAGGACGACGGTGATGTCGTCCGGGACCCTCAGGCCGCGGTCCCAGTAGTGCTGGACCTCCTTGTAGAGGGTCCACACCTGCGGAACCCCGTCCTGTGCGCCGATTTCCTCGGCGAGGATCTCGCGCTGGGTGGCGATGATCTCGGTCATCAGCTCGATGCCGTCGCCGTCCGGCAGGCTGACGTCGCCGTTGCCTCGCATGCCGAGGGTGACCACGCCCTCGAAGTCCTGGTCCGCCATGCGGCGGATGCCCTCCCGCCAGTAGGCCTTGATGGCATCGGCGTTGCGGCGGAAGGACCACTCGCCGGTGCCGCCGTACGGGTCGTGTCCGGGCTTGGTGATGTTTCCGGCGCTGTCACGCACGGCGGCGACGGCGTGCCGGTTCCACTCCTCGATGCCGCGCATCATCGGGGCCTCGTGCGAGGTGCCCATGACGACCCCGTAGGCCTTCGCGGTGGCGTGGTTCTCGGGGTCGTCCTCGGCGAAGGCCCGGCCCCAGACCGCCGGCCAGAGGTAGTTGGCCTTCAGACGCAGCATCACCTCGAAGATCTTGGCGTAGAAGGCGGCGTTGAACCCGCCCTCGAAACCGGGCGCCTTGCCGGGGCCGAAGAACGCGGGCGCCCAGGTGCCCAGCGCCGGGTTCTCGTCGTTGATGAAGAACCCGCGGTACTTGACGGCGGGGGTGCCCTGACTGTGCAGGCCGGGCAGGACGTACAGCGCGTCGCGGTGCACGGGAGTGACGTCGTCCCACCAGTACCAGGGCGAGACGCCGATGCCCCGGGAGACGTCGTACGCGCCGAAGACCGTGCCGCGCTGGTCACTGCCGGCGATGACGAACGCACGGTCCACGCCCGGCAGCGGCTTCTCCACCACGGTCTGCAGGCTGGTCTCCCACTTGCCCCGGACCCCGGAGACGTTCAGCTTCCCGGCGGAGATCAGGCCGTCGATCAGCGGGCTGCGGCCGATGGTGCCGACGAGGACGATCTCGCGGCCGCGTGGTGTCGCCTCCCGCGAGAGCGCGGGGCGGACGCCGGTGACACGCTCGATGTCGTCCTGGAGGTCACCGGCCACCCGTACGACGCCGGCGTAGTCCTTGTCGCTGACCACGATCGGGGCCGCCCTGCCCGCCCTGACCAGCGGGAAGGCGCCGGATCGGGGCGTGAACGAGATGTACGCGCCGGGGTCGGTGGGGCGGACCGCCGAGGGGTGTCCCGGGCCAACCGGCGTCGCCGCGGCCTCACCGGTGAGCCCCATCAGCGATCCGAGCGGCGTCGCCGCCAGGGCCGTGAAGCCGAGACCGGCCCCGAGGACCGCTCTGCGGCTGGTGTGCTTGTCCATATCGCTCTCCCCATTTTGTTCACACGCATGACAAATTGGACGGGCGTGAGCCCTTGGCAGATGTTCGGTGCGGGCCGGGCGAGGTCAGTCGGTGACGCCCGACGGCGCGGCGGGGCCCGGGTCGACGGCCGGCGCCTGTTCGCCGCCCCCGCTCGGGACGGGCGAGAGCGCGGCGACGATCGCGTCGGCGGTGTCGTCCGGCTCCGGACTGATCAGCCCGACGACGATGAACACCGCCAGCGACGTGACCAGCGGCGTGACGATCACGAGCGTCTGGTCCGTGCTGTCGAGCACGAACTTCACGAGGAGGTACCCGAGCAGCCCCAGCGCCCAGGAGGAGAGCGCGGCCCGTGGCCCGAACCGGCGGAAGGCGGGCAGCAGTCCCAGCAGCATCGGGATGGATATGGGGCCCATCACGGCCGCGACCAGCCCGACGATGATGCCCAGCACGCCGCCGAAGTGATCCGCCTGGATCGCGACGATCATGCTGACGCTGATGAAGACGACGGTGCACACCCGGGCGACGAGCAGCCCGGTCGCCGGGGACAGGTCCCGCGCGCGGCGGACCACGGCGGGGATGATGTCGCGGGTGACGACCGCGGAGACCGCGTTGGCGTCCGAGGAGGCCATCGCCATGGTGTGGGAGAACATCCCGGCCAGCGTCAGGCCGACGAGCCCTGCGGGCAGGTAGGACTCCGCCATCAGCGCGTAGACCTTCTGCGGGTCCGCGATGTCCGGCAGCAGGACGGCCGCGGCGACGGGCGGGAACAGCAGGACGGCCGGCCAGATCACGTACAGCAGGGCGGAGAGCACGGCCGAACGGCGTGCGGCCTTCGGGGAGTCCGTGGCCATGTACCGCTGGGCCAGGTTCCACATGCCGCCGTTGTACTCGAAGAGCTTCACGACGACGTACGCGCCGAGGAAGGTCGCGGTGTACGGGCCGACGAGCGGCTGCCCGTGCCCCTCGGGCAGCCTGTCCCAGATGGTGCCCAGGCCCGCCGGGCCGTCCCCGAGCCGGTCCAGCACGACCCAGAGCATGGCGAGTGCGGCGGCGCCCTGGATGATGAACTGCCCGAAGTCGGTGAGCGCGTCGGCCCACAGGCCGCCCACCGTGCAGTAGAGCAGGGTGACGATGCCGGTGATCAGGATTCCGGTGGTCATCGACATGCCGGTGAACACGTTGAGCAGCACGGCCACGGAGGCCCACTTCGCGGCCACGTCGAACACCTTGAGCAGCGCGCCGCTCCAGGCGAGCGCCTGCTGGGTGGGCACGTTGTAGCGCTTGGCGAGGTATTCCAGGGGGGAGGCGACCGCGTAGCGCTGCCTCAGTCTCTGCCAGCGCGGGGCGAAGAGCCAGGCGCCCACCGCGGTACCGAACGCGAGGGGCAGGAAGGCCCACACGTAGACGGTGATTCCGTAGCTGTAGGCGATGGCGGCGTACGCGACGAACACGGCGGCGCTGTACCCGGACATGTGGTGGGAGATGCCGGAGAGCCACCAGGGCATCCGGCCGCCTCCGGTGAAGTAGTCGCTCACATTGCCGACGCGGCGGTGCGACCAGAGGCCGATGAGCAGCATCACCAGGAAATAGCCGCCCAGGGCGGCCCAGTCGAGCGGGGCCATCAGAACTCCTCGATGTGCGTACGTGACCGGGGCGGCCGGCACACGTGTGGAATGGGTGGGCGCCGTACGGAACGGAGTCCCGTACGGCGCCTCTTACGTACCTGTGGGGACGGTGCGGTTCAGTGCCGGCCCGCGGCGAGCGTCAAGGTCTGACGCAGGGTGCTGTAGGCGGGCTTGGGGGCGTAGTTCTCGTCGAGGATGTTGGCCGCGCCCTGGCCGGGGAAGGTGTCCGGCACCCAGGAGTAGGTGTCGGTGAATCCCCAGACGGTGAAGTCGTTGCAGCCCGGGGTGAGAAGGCAGCCGCGCAGCAGGACCCCGTAGCCCTCTGCCTGGGCCTCGAGCTTCGTGCTGTCGGCGGGCATGGGCATCCGGACGTCCGCCTCGGTGATCGCGGTCTCCAGACCGAGGCGGTCGAAGCGCAGCATGTTGTCGGCGATGTCGTGCGGCGCGCTGTACTGGACGCCCAAGTGCCCCTGGATTCCCACGCCGTGGACCGGAACGCGCTGCTTGCGCAGCTCGGTGACCAGCCCGTAGAGGGCTGTGCTCTTCGCGTTGACGCCCTCGATGTTGTAGTCGTTGATGAACAGCCGCGCCTTGGGGTCCGCTTCGTGGGCCCAGCGGAAGGCGTCCGCGATGTAGCCGGGTCCGAGCTTCCGCAGCCAGATGCTGTCCCTCAGCGTGCCGTCGTCGTTGAAGGCCTCGTTGACGACGTCCCACTGCCAGATCTTGCCCTTGAAGTGCGTGACCTGGTCGGTGATGTGCTGGTGCAGGATCTCCCGCAGCTCGTCGGCGGTGAAGTCGCCGTTGTTCAGCCAGGCGGGCAGCTGGCTGTGCCAGACCAGGGTGTGGCCGCGGACGAGCTGTCTGTTCTTCTTCGCGAAGTCGACGAGCTCGTCGGCCGCGGCCCAGTCGTAGGTGCCTCGCTGCGGCTCGACCGATTCCCACTTCATGACGTTCTCGGCGGTGACGGAGGAGAACTCCCCCGCGACCTCGGCACGGTAGGGCGCGTCCTCGGCCAGGGCGTCGGTGTTGACGGCCGTGCCGATGCGCAGTCCGGCCTTCAGTCCGAGGGCGCCGAGTGACTGCGGGGCCGCGCCGTGGCCCTTTCCGCCGTGCCGGCCGGTGTCGTCGGTGGCGGCGGAAGCACTGGAGAGGGTGAACGCGGAGACCAGGAGCACGGCGGCCGCGGAGCCGACCGCGACCGAACGAGTTGCCTTGAACATGACAGATGCCTTTCGGTGATGACGCGTGGGCGCGAAGCCGTCGGGCGAGCGCGCCGGGGTGGCCTTCGAAAGTTTCGACATCTACCCGGCGTACCCCTGTGGGTACGCCGGGCGGGCG
>NZ_JBHWZS010000415.1:0-6418 GCF_042728155.1 Streptomyces sp. NPDC060209 | reverse complement strand
GCCCCTCCCTCATGCCCTACTTGCGGACCGCGTCCAGCGCGTCCACGACACCGGCTCCGTAGAAGCCGTTGTACTGCGTGCCGCCCTCGCAGACCGCGTCGACGGTGCCGTCACCGTTGATGTCGTACGGCGCGCCGCACGCGGTGGCGTCGGCCTGGTGCGTCAGCAGCGCCTTCACCACGGCCGCCGAGGCGTGCGGGTGGGTCGACTTGATCAGGGCCGCGACACCCGCGACGTGCGGCGACGCCATCGACGTACCGGCCTTGTAGCCGAAGCCGCCACCGGGCAGCGTCGAGAGGATCAGACCGTTGTCGGCGGGCGCGTCCGGCGCCTGGTAGCGCGTCGAGTCGCCACCCGGGGCAGCGACGTCGATGACCCCGAGACCGTAGTTCGAGTAGGAGGACTTGAGGTTCTTCGCACCGGTCGCGGAGACCGTCACGACACCCGGAAGCATGGTCGGGATGTCCGGGCAGGCGCTCGGGTCGACCGTGCGGGTGACCGTCGTCGTGTCGTTGGGGCTCGTCGAGTCCTCGATGGCGTCGAGGGCCAGGTCGTGGTCGGAGTTGCCGGCCGCGGCGACGTTGACGACGCCCTTGCCCTCCGCGTAACGGGTGGCGCGGGTGACCGCCTCGACCAGGGCGCCCTGGTCAGGGTCGTTCTTGCAGTTGAACAGCCACGGGTCGGTGTAATAGCTGTTGTTCGTCACATCGACGCCGTGCTCGGCGGCCCAGACGAAGCCGCAGACGACGGCCTCGGTGTAGAAGAAGCCGGCCGGCGTGGACACCTTGATGCCGGAGACCTTCACACCGGGCGCGACGCCGGTGACGCCGGTGCCGTTCTTCGCCGCGGCTATGGTGCCCGCGACGTGCGTGCCGTGGTCGCTCTCACCGGCCGCGGGCCGCCAGGCGCCGTCCGTGGTGTCGGGGGCGCCGGACACACAGTTGACCGAGGCCTTGCGGTCGAAGTTCGGGGCGAGGTCCGGGTGGGTGTCGTCCACACCCGTGTCGATGACGGCGACCGTGACCTTGCTGCTGCCGAGCGACTTCTTGTGCGCCTTGTCCGCCTTGATGGCCGGCAGGTCCCACTGCAGGGGCTCCAGCGGGTCCTGGCCCGCCACCGCGTCCGCCGACGCCGCCCGCGCCTGCGCGGCGGTGAGGGGCTGCTCGACCCCGATGTCCTTCGTGGCCTGCGGAACGATCGGGTTGGTGCGCGTGGCGCCCGCCGACTGGACGCCCTTGGCCTTGCGGATCGTCGCGCCGAAGTCCGGGTTCTGCGAGTGGACGACGATGACGCCGATCTTGTCGTACGACGTCACGACGGTTCCGCCGGCCGCGGATATCGCCTTCCGCACCTGCTTGACGGTGCCGTGACCCGCCCGCGTGTTCACGACGTACGACAGCTTGGGGCCGTCCGCGGGAACCGCCGCCGCCGGCTCGTCCGCGGGTGCCGCGGCCGCGGTCCCCGTCGGGAGGAAGCCGAGCGAGGCCGTGAGCGCGAGTCCGACGGGCAGCGTGAGTACGCGAGTCCGTCTGGATGCCAGATGAGCCATGGGTTCTCCACATCATCCGTGCCGTGGGACCGGACACAGGTGTGTCCGGTCCGGTACATGACCTGTGAAGTTATCGCTGATCTTCCCGGCGCATCAATGAATACGGGCAAGTGAGTTCGAGGTGTGACCTGTGGGAGTCGCGTACACGGGGGCCGGCCCGAGAAGACCGAACCTGCGGTGAACCGCTTCGCCGCGCTCTCCGTGCCGTTGCACAGGGAGTCGTGCGCCAGCCCCGCTACCCGACAACGCAGAGGACTCCCCGTGAAATCCACCGTCCCCACCACCGCACCCGCGTCGCGAGGAGAATCCGTGGTCACCGAAGCACCGCCGCCGCCCCAGAGTCCTGAGGACGGCAGTCCCGTCCAGCCCACGACCGAGGCGTTCCTCGAGGCGCAGAACAGCGCGGAGTTCGCCGAACTCCGCCGCTCCCACCGTTCCTTCGCCTTTCCGCTGACCGTCGGATTCATTGCCTGGTATCTGCTGTACGTGCTGCTGTCCAGCTATGCCGACGGCTTCATGAGCAAGATCGTCTTTGCGAACTTCAACGTTGCCTTCGTGTTCGGCCTCGCCCAGTTCGCCACCACGTTCCTCATCGCCTGGTTCTACTCGCGTCACGCCACGAGCACGCTCGACCCGCAGGCGGCGGCCATCAAGTCCCGTCTGGAGGCCGACGCATGAGCGCCGCGTACGAATCGCATGCCGTGATCCAGCTCGCCGCGTCGTCGACGACCGAACACCGGCCGCTGATCATCACCCTCTTCGCGGTCTTCGTCGCGGCGACCCTGGGCATCACCGTCTGGGCCGGCCGGCAGACCAAGAGCGCGTCGGACTTCTACGCGGGCGGACGGCAGTTCACCGCCTTCCAGAACGGCCTCGCCGTCTCCGGCGACTACATGTCGGCGGCGTCCTTCCTCGGCATCGCCGGCGCCATCGCGCTCTTCGGCTACGACGGCTTCCTCTACTCCATCGGCTTCCTCGTCGCCTGGCTCGTCGCCCTGCTGCTCGTCGCCGAACCGCTGCGCAACTCGGGCCGCTACACCATGGGCGACGTCCTCGCCTACCGGATGCGGCAGAGGCCGGTACGCACCGCCGCGGGCGTCTCCACCATCGTCGTGTCGATCTTCTACCTGCTGGCCCAGATGGCGGGCGCGGGCGTCCTCGTCTCGCTGCTGCTCGGCATCACCAGCGACGCGGGCAAGATCCTCATCGTCGCGCTGGTCGGCCTGCTGATGATCGTCTACGTCACCATCGGCGGCATGAAGGGCACCACCTGGGTGCAGATGGTCAAGGCCGTGCTGCTCATCGCGGGCGCCCTGCTGATGACCCTGATGGTGCTGTGGAAGTTCGACTTCAACATCTCCGACCTGCTCGGGACCGCCGCGGAGAAGAGCGGCCACGGCGCCGCGTTCCTGGAGCCCGGCCTCAAGTACGGCGCCACCGACGTGTCGAAGCTGGACTTCATCTCGCTCGGTATCGCGCTCGTCCTCGGCACCGCCGGACTCCCGCACATCCTGATCCGCTTCTACACCGTCCCGACCGCCAAGGCCGCCCGTAAGTCCGTGAACTGGGCCATCGGCATCATCGGCGCCTTCTACCTGATGACGATCGCCCTCGGCTTCGGCGCCGCGGCGCTCATCGGGCCCGAGGAGATCAAGGCGAAGAACCCGGCGGGCAACGCCGCGGCACCCCAGCTCGCCGAGTACCTCGGCGGCGTCGGCACCACGGGGGGCGCCGTCATGCTCGCCGTCATCTCCGCCGTCGCCTTCGCCACGATCCTCGCCGTCGTCGCGGGCCTCACCCTCGCCTCCTCGTCCTCCTTCGCCCACGACATCTACGCCAACGTCATCCGCAAGGGGCAGGCCACCGAGAAGGAGGAGATGAGCGCGGCCCGCTGGGCCACCGTCGCCATCGGCGTCGTCTCGATCGCACTCGGTGCGATGGCCCGCGACCTGAACGTCGCAGGACTCGTGGCCCTGGCGTTCGCCGTCGCCGCGTCGGCCAACCTGCCGACCATCCTCTACAGCCTCTTCTGGAAGCGCTTCACCACCCAGGGCGCCCTCTGGTCGATCTACGGCGGTCTCGCCTCGTCCGTCGTCCTGGTGCTGTTCTCCCCCGTCGTCTCGGGGAAGGCCAGCTCGATGTTCCCGGACGTGGACTTCGCCTGGTTCCCCCTGGAGAACCCGGGCCTCATCTCCATCCCGCTGGGCTTCCTGCTCGGCTGGGTCGGATCGGTCCTCTCCAAGGAGGAGCCGGACAAGGGCAAGTACGCCGAGCTCGAGGTCAAGTCCCTCACCGGCACCGGAGCCCACTGATCCGGCCTCCGCACCTGCCACGCCTTGACGGGGCCCCGTCGTAGAGACCTACGACGGGGCCCCGTCGTACCTCGTGTCAACCGAGCCCCCCGCGATGTCACAGGCCTCGCGTAGTCTCGGAGGAGTCAGAACCGCAACCGCGGACATCACCGGGGGAGGGGGCCACAGTGCTCATCGACACCTACGGCCGGGTCGCCACCGACCTGCGTGTCTCACTGACCGACAAGTGCAATCTCCGCTGCACCTACTGCATGCCCGAAGAAGGCCTGCAGTGGCTCTCCAAGTCCGACCTGCTCAGCGACGACGAGATCGTCCGGCTCATCCGCATCGCCGTCACCGGTCTCGGCATCACCGAGGTCCGTTTCACCGGCGGCGAGCCGCTGCTGCGTCCCGGTCTCGTCTCCATCGTCGAGCGGTGCGCCTCCCTGGAGCCCCGCCCCAGGATGTCGCTCACCACCAACGGCATCGGGCTCAAGCGCACAGCCGCCGCGCTGAAGGCGGCAGGCCTGGACCGGGTCAACGTGTCCCTGGACACCCTTCGCCCCGACGTCTTCAAGACGCTCACCCGCCGTGACCGGCACAAGGATGTACTCGAAGGACTCCAGGCCGCCCGCGAAGCAGGACTCACCCCGGTCAAGGTCAACTCCGTCCTCATGCCCGGGCTCAACGAGGACGAGGCTCCCGAGCTGCTCGCCTGGGCCGTGGAGAACGACTACGAGCTCCGCTTCATCGAACAGATGCCGCTCGACGCCCAGCACGGATGGAAGCGCGACGGGATGATCACAGCAGGTGACATCCTCGCCTCGCTGCGCACGCGCTTCACTCTCACCGAGGAAGGCGACGAGGAGCGCGGATCCGCCCCCGCGGAGCGCTGGACCGTGGACGGCGGCCAGCACCGCGTGGGCGTCATCGCCTCCGTGACCAGGCCCTTCTGCCGGGCCTGCGACCGCACCCGGCTCACCGCCGACGGACAGGTCCGCACCTGTCTCTTCGCCCGCGAGGAGACGGACCTGCGCGGCGCCCTGCGCTCCGACGCGCCGGACGAGGAGATCGCCAGGATCTGGAAGCTCGCGATGTGGGGCAAGAAGGCGGGCTCCGGACTCGACGACCCGGCCTTCCTGCAGCCCGACCGCCCGATGTCAGCGATCGGCGGCTGAGGAATCCCACTCGGCCAGCGGCACGACATCCTTGAGGAAGCCGCGCACACCGAGGAACGAGGAGAGATGCTCCCGGTGCTCGTCGCAGGCCAGCCAGGTCTTGCGGCGCTCCGGGGTGTGCAGCTTCGGGTTGTTCCAGGCGAGCACCCATACGGCATCGGTGCGGCAGCCCTTGGCGGAACAGGCCGGTGCGCCGGTGGCGCTCTCGGCGGAAGTGTCGGGGAAGTTCACGACCTCAACCCTAAGCGCTCCCGCCCGAGGCCTCTGCGACGCATCCCCGCCGGAGAATGGCGACGCCGAGCAGCCACGGGGGGAGCTGCCCGGCGTCGGTCCGTCGCTCCGACGGGGGATGCGGAGCGCTCACGAAGTATGGCACGGGGCCCGGGGTCCGGTGCACCGGAACGTCATGATTGATCTGAGCTTTTCTTGAGCTTTTCCTGTGCTTCGCGGAGCGCTCCGGCTCAGTCCGTCGGGCGCGGACCGGTCGCCTGGCCGCCGGGACCGGGCTCCGTGACGGGCTCCGCGGGACCGGCCGCAGGGGCCGCGCCGAGAGCGGGCCGCACCGGCGCGGGCACGAATGTCGAGGGAAGCGAAGGAGCGTTCTCGCGACCGGCGTTGGCGATGACGACCGAGACATAGGGGAGCAGAACGCCCAACGCGAGCGCCACCACGGCCACATGCCTCTCGACGTTCCACAGTGTCGCGGCCAGCACCACGGAGACGGTGCGCACGGACATCGAGATGATGTAGCGCCGCTGCCTGCCGCGCACGTCGTCGGCAAGGCCCTGCCGGGCACCCGTGATCCGGAAGACCTCCGTGCCGCTCTGCTTCCGCATCGTGATTCCACCACCAGATCTCTGTGCCGGACTTCCCCGGACGGCGCCGCTCCTACGGTACGCCCGGCGTCCGCAGCATTCGAGACCGGGGCGAGTCGCGCCGGCACGGGTTCGAACCGTAGTTCCCCGTACGGACCTGTCCGGCATGCGGCGTACGTCCGGCGAGCCGAGACTGGGTGAACGTGCGCACACCGCGCCGCACGAGGAGGCGATATGAGCTGGTTGTGGGCAATCATCGTAGGGCTGGTGCTGGGTGTGATCGCCCGGGCGATCCTGCCGGGGAAGCAGGACATCCCCCTCTGGCTGACGGTGGTGTTCGGCATCCTCGGCAGCATCCTCGGCAACGCCGTCGCGACCTGGATCGGTGTCAACGACACCAAGGGGATCGACTGGATCCGTCATGTGCTGCAGCTGATCGGTGCCGTGGCGGTCGTCGGTGTCGGTGACATGGTCTGGCAGTCCATCCGGGGCAACAAGGGCAAGAGCCAGAGAACCTGATCAGGGTGTGACACAGCACAGCACAGCACAGCACAGCACCGCGGCCGGCCACGCATGACGCGTGAC
>NZ_JBHWZS010000414.1:0-6422 GCF_042728155.1 Streptomyces sp. NPDC060209 | reverse complement strand
AACGACAACATGACCGTGATATCCGCAGGTTGTCCCCACTCCCCCGGCCTCCCGGGCCGTGCGGCGCGGCAGGGTCAGATCAGGCCCTGGGCCAGCATCGCATCCGCGACGATCTCGAAGCCCGCGATGTTCGCGCCCACCACGTAGTTGCCCGGGCTGCCGTACTTATCGGCCGTCGTGTAGCAGGAGTCATGGATGTGGCGCATGATCTGCGCGAGGCGCTCCTCCGTGTGCGCGAAGGTCCACGAGTCGCGGGACGCGTTCTGCTGCATCTCCAGGGCGCTGGTGGCCACGCCGCCCGCGTTGGCCGCCTTGCCGGGGGCGAAGGCGACGCCCGCCTTCTGGAAGACGTGGACGGCCTCGGGAGTGGTGGGCATGTTGGCGCCCTCGGCGACCGCCTTCACCCCGTTGCGTACGAGGGCGAGCGCGTCGGCCTCGTGGAGTTCGTTCTGGGTGGCGCAGGGCAGGGCCACGTCCACGGGGACGCTCCAGACGCCCGTGCCCTCGACGTAGCGCACGTGCTCGCCGCGTCGCTCGGCGTACTCGGAGATCCGGCCGCGGCCCGTCTCCTTGATCTCCTTGAGCAGGTCGAGGTCGATGCCCTTCTCGTCGACCACGTAGCCGCCCGAGTCGGAGCAGGTCACCACGGTCGCGCCGAGCTGCTGGGCCTTCTCGATGGCGTAGATGGCCACGTTGCCGGAGCCGGACACCGCGATGCGCTGGCCGTCGAGGGACTCGCCGCGCACGCGCAGCATCTCGGCGGTGAAGAGGACGCAGCCGTAGCCGGTCGCCTCGGTGCGCGCCTGCGCGCCGCCCCAGCCGAGGCCCTTCCCGGTGAGCACGCCGGACTCGTAGCGGTTGGTGATCCGCTTGTACTGGCCGAAGAGGTAGCCGATCTCCCGGCCGCCGACGCCGATGTCACCGGCGGGGACGTCGGTGTACTCGCCGAGGTGGCGGTGGAGTTCCGTCATGAACGACTGGCAGAACCGCATGACCTCGGCGTCGGACCGTCCCTTGGGGTCGAAGTCCGCGCCGCCCTTGCCGCCGCCGATGGGCATGCCGGTGAGGGCGTTCTTGAAGATCTGCTCGAAGCCGAGGAACTTCACGATGCCGAGGTTGACGGAGGGGTGGAAGCGCAGTCCGCCCTTGTACGGGCCGAGCGAGCTGGAGAACTCGACGCGGAAGCCGCGGTTGACGTGGATGTCGCCGGCGTCGTCCGACCACGGCACCCGGAAGATGAGCTGACGCTCGGGCTCGCAGATCCGCTCGATGATGCGGGCGTCGACGAACTCCGGGCGCTGCGCCAGCACGGGGCCCAGGGTTTCGAGGACCTCGCGCACCGCCTGGTGGAACTCGCCCTCGCCCTGGTTGCGCCGCAGGATCTCCGCGTAGAGCGGCTCGATGACACGGTTCTCGGCGGTGCGCGGGGTGAGGGAGTCGGAGCTGGCCGGCATCTGATCAAGACCTTCCGTGGGTGGGCTCATGCGCGTCGGCGCTCCCTGTCCCCGGAGGCGCCACCGGCCCGTGGGGACCGTTGCACCCGGCGATTCTCGCAGTGCGGCCCGGCCTTGCCCGGACGACATCCACATACTGACCACGGTTGTTCGTCCCGGTACGCGCGCTTCTGCCCGCCTGCGCCCTCTGCCGCCGGGGCGGAGGGGCCGCGCGGCGCCCGGGTCGAAGGGCCGTGCGGGTGGCGAACCTCACAGCCGGAGGAGGACGACTGTGAGGCCCGCGCGCCCCCGGATCAGGCCGCCGCGTTCTCCGTCACGGTGACCTTCCCCTTGCGGATCGTCGCCACCCGGGGCGCCTTGCGGGCGAGGGAGCTGTCGTGCGTGACCATCACGAAGGTCAGTCCGTGCTCCTTCCACAGCCCGTCGAGCAGGTCCATGATCTCGTCGCGCATGGACTCGTCGAGGTTGCCGGTCGGTTCGTCGGCGAGCAGCACCTTCGGCCGCTTGACCAGGGCCCGGGCGATCGCGACGCGCTGCTGCTGGCCGCCGGACATCTCGCCCGGCAGGTGGGTGGGCCGGTCACCGAGGCCCACCGACTCCAGCGCCTCCGCGGCGCGTTCGCGGCGGGTCTTCGCACCGAGGCCGAGGGGGACGAGGGCGGTCTCGACGTTCTCCTGTGCGGTGAGCGTCGGGATCAGGTTGAAGCTCTGGAAGACGAATCCGATGGACTCGGCCCGGACCTTGGTGAGGCGGGACTCGGGGAGCTTGGCCAGGTCGACACCGTCGAGCTCGATGGTGCCGGAGGTGGGCCGGTCCAGCCCGCCGAGCATCTGCAGGAGGGTGGACTTGCCCCCGCCGGTCGGGCCCTGGATGACGAGCCTTCCGCCGTCCTCGATGGTCAGATCGACACCGGCGAGCGCGTCGACGGGATTCTTGCCGCGCATGTAGCGCTTGGTGACGCCCTTGAGCTGGTACACGTGTGGACTCCTGCTGCTACGTACGGAAGGGGAGGGGCGGGGCGGTGTTACGCGACGCGGCGCAGTGCGTCGGCCGGCCGCAGCCGGGAGGCCCGCCAGCCGCCGAAGGCTCCCGCGATGAGTCCGCCCGCCACCGCCAGGGCGACGGCGACGAGGATCGTGGTGAGGGAGACCGGTGCGGTCAACGCGATGTCGAGGGTCTTGGACGCGGTCTGACGACCGCCTCCGCCGCCGCCCATCGGGCCGCCGCCGCCCATGCCGCCGCCCCCGCCGCCGCCCGTGGAGCCGAGCTGGGCGGTGAGGGTGGGGCTGATGGCGGTCACGACGTAGGCGCCGGCGAGGCCGACGGCGATACCGAGGACGCCGCCCATCAGGCCGTTGACGAGGGCCTCGCCGATGACCTGTCGGGTGACGCGCCCGCTCTTCCAGCCGAGGGCCTTGAGGGTGCCGAACTCCCGCACGCGGCGGCTGACCGCGGAGGAGGTCAGCAGACCCGCGACGAGGAACGCGGCGACGAGGACCGCGATGGAGAGCCACTTGCCGACGCTGGAGGCCAGGTCGGAGGCGGTGGAGAGGGAGCCGGACACCGTGTCGGCGAGGTCGGCCGAGGTGGTGACCGTCGTGCCCGAGATGTTCTTCTGGATGGAGGCCTTGACGGTGTCGATCTGCTGGGAGTCGGCGGCCTGGACGTAGACCGTGGTGACCTTGTCCTTGGAGTCGGCGACGGTCTGTGCCTGCTTCAGCGGGATGTAGACGTTGGCGGCCGCGTCACCGCTGTCCGCCGTGGAAACGCCCACGATCGTGTACTTGGTGCCGGAGATGGTGACGGTCTTGTCGACCGCGAGCTCCTTCTCCTTGGCGTAGGCGGAGTCGACTATCGCGACCTTGGCGTCGGTCTCGGTGGCCTTGAACGTACGCCCCTTGGTGATCTTGGAGGAGGTCAGCGGGCCGAGGTCCTGCTGGGTGACGTCGGTGCCGTACACGGTGAAGGAGTTGACGTCGAAGGATGCTCCGCCGCCCTCGACCCGGCCCTGCGGCTGGCCGCTGCCGCCCTGGCCGCCGCCGGGTCCGCCCTGCCCTGAGCCCGAGCCCGAGCTCTCGTCCTGCTTGAACTCGCCGCGCTTGAACTGGCCGTCGACCTTCATGACCGTCAGGCTCAGCCCGCCGACGGCGTCCGCGACGCCGTCCTGCTTGCCCACCTTGTCGACGGTGCTGGCCGCGAGTGTCTGGAAGCCCTGGACCATGACCCGGTCGGTGCTCTGGGTCGCGTCCTCGTCGTCCTGGGCGTCGAAGTTGAACCGGGGGCGCTCGGTACCGCCGGAGCCCTGGGCGGCCGCGGCCTTCGTCACCGTCATGTCCGTGCCCAGGCCGTACAGCGATTCCAGGACCTTGTCCTGGGCCTTGCTCATGCCCGAGGAGACCGAGCTGACGATGATGACGAGCGCAATGCCGAGGGCGAGCCCCGAGGCGACGACGAGCGCCGCCTTTCTGCGGCGGCGCAGCTCGCGCCGGAGGTAGGTGAAGAACATGGCGTGAAGATATGGACCGGGCGTGATGAGGAGTTAAGTCTCCGATGAGAGCTGGATGAGAACACTGCCGGTGCGCGTACGCCGAAGGCGGCGGCGCCCGGAACGATCCGGGTGCCACCGCCTTCGGAGGGGAGAGGGGCGCGGTCAGGGTCAGGCGGCGGAGTCCGCCGTCCACTCGGACCAGCTCATGTTCCAGCCGTTGAGGCCGTTGTCGGGGGAGATGGTCTTGTCCGGGGAGTTCGTGACCACGACCACGTCGCCGACCATGGAGTTGTCGTACAGCCAGGCGGCCGGCGTGTTGGGGTCGTCCGCGCCCTGGGTGTCGGACAGGCCGACACAGCCGTGGCTCGTGTTCGCGCTGCCGAAGATCGACTTGGCGCCCCAGTAGTTGCCGTGGATGAAGGTGCCGGACGTGGACAGCCGCATGGCGTGCGGCACGTCCTTGATGTCGTACTCACCCTTGCCGTCGTCGTCCGTGAAGCCGACCGTCGAACCGTCCATGCGGGTCTCCTTGAACTTCTCGGAGATCACCATCTGGCCGTTGTACGTCGGGTTGTCGGAGGAACCGGCGGAGATCGGGATGGTCTTGACCGTCTTGCCGTCACGGGTGACGGTCATGGTGTGCGCCTTGGCGTCCACGGTCGAGACCTGGTTGCGGCCGACCTTGAAGGTGACCGTCTTCTGCTGGACACCCACCACGCCGTCGGCGCCCTCGACCCCGTCCAGGGCCAGCTTCAGGGTGACCGTGGAGCCGCCCTGCCAGTAGTCCTCGGGGCGCAGGTCGAGGCGCTGGTTGTTGAACCAGTGACCGACGACCTCCTGGCCGCTGCTCGACGTCACCTTGATGCCGTCCTGGACGGCCTTCTTGTTGGTGATCGCCTTGTTGAAGTTGATCGAGACCGGCATGCCGACGCCGACGGTGGAACCGTCCTCGGGCGTGAAGTTCCCGATGAAGCTGTTTTCGGGCGAGACCGTGGTGAAGGAGCTGTTGGCGTGCGCCTCACGGTCCTTGGAGTCGGCCGCCGTGGCGCTGATCTTGTACGTCGTCGAGCGCTCGAGCTGGCCGCTGGGCTTCCAGTTGGAGCCGTCGGACGCGAGGGTGCCCTCGACGGCTTCGCCGTCCGCCGTGGTCATGGTGACCTCGGTGAGCTTGCCCTTGGCGACGGTGACCATCGCGGCGTTGTTGATGCTCGCGTTGGTCGCGCCGTTCTTCGGCGCGATCGTTATCTGCGCCTCGGAGGCGTCCTTGGCGGCCGCCTCGTCCACCTGCGCCTGTGACGTCTTCGAGCTGTCGGCGCTCGCACCCGTGCCGCTGCCGCCGTCGTCGCTGCAGGCCGAAAGCACCAGCACTCCGCCGAGCAGTGCGGACGCGGCCATGAGGCCCTTGCGCCGCTTGCTGTCCGTCATCACACGCTTCTCCATCGTTGCCGATTCCCCAAGATCCCCGGACAGGGTCGCCCGACGGCGACTCCCCGTCAATGTTCCAAGAACACCGCGACCGGGTCTTCCGTTCCACATCCACCTCGGATGTGGGGAACAACACTCACCGACGCACCCAGGACCGCGGCGGTTCCCGCCACCTCTGAGGAGTGCCCCACGGGCGTCAGCGTTCCGTATTCCCGCCGCCTTCTTCGTCGTCCGTCTCATTGTCCTCGATCCCGTAGTACGCCTGGTCCCCGTCCTCTCCGGCGGCCCAGTCCTCGGCGTCGGGGTCGTAGTCGATCGTCTCGCTGCTCCAGGAGGCCTGGGCTAGGTCGACCCCGGGCACCTGGCTGACCAGATCGAACGGGTCGATCAGCGAGGCGAGGGCTTCCGCTGCGTCTTCCCTGACCGTCTCCTCGGCATGCGTACGTTCCTCGGCCGACTCGTCGGCCGAGGCGCCGGAGGCGGTGAAATCGGCGGCGATGCTCTCCAGCGCCGTCCCGGTCAGGGCGTCCGCGTCGCTGATCTCCAGCACCATCTCCACGCGAAGCCGAACAAATGAGGGTGTCTCCGAAGTGCTCATACGCCGGAGCGTAAGGCTCCCTGGACCTGTGGCTTTCCTCCGACCCGCTGCTTTGCTTAGCATCGGGCCGCAGGGCTAACTGATGGTTGTCGCAAGGGGATCGATTCTGTGTCCATGGCTCGTCGCACGCTGCTGACCACCACGGCGGCAGGCACCCTGCTCTGTGCTCTCTGGTTCGTCCCGTCCGCCAACGCGACCGGCGAAGCAGGCACGCGGAGCGGTACCACCGGCTCGTCCGCCGGTTCCTCCGCCGAGTTCCGACAGGCTTCCGCCACCGGGGAGTTCACCTCCGAGGACAGACTGGCCGACACCGGGGCGGGCGTCGACACGACTCCCTACCTGATCGGCGGCACGGCCTCCCTGTTCGTCGGTGCGGGGTTCGTCGTGTACTCGGTACGCCGGGGCGGCACGCTGAGCACCGGCTTCTGAGGTACGTGAGGGCCGCCGCGTCCCGCGG
>NZ_JBHWZS010000413.1:0-6423 GCF_042728155.1 Streptomyces sp. NPDC060209 | reverse complement strand
CGGGCGGGCAGGTCTCACTCCTGCCCCGGGGGCCTCACACGTACTCCGTCGGCAGCACCGGCTCCCCGCGCGACAGCTGCATCGCCGACATCGGCAGCCCCGACCGTGCCGCGATGTGCCGCTCCCGCGCGGCCTCCAGCGGCTCCCTGGCGACCACCTCGCCGCCCCTGACCAGCTCCACCAGGAGCTGGCGGTCCGCCAGCTCCGGCGGTACGTCACCGGTGCCGATGACCTCGGCCTCGGCCACTCCGTACCCGTCGAGCCGGCGCGCCGCCCACTTGCGGCCGCCCCTCGACGACTTCGCGCCCAGCGACTTCTTCACGACCGGCAGCAGCGGATCGGCCGGATCTGCGGACCTCGCACGCGCCACCAGCTTGTAGACCATGGAGCACGTCGGGTGCCCGCTCCCGGTGACCAGCTGCGTGCCCACCCCGTAGGTGTCGACGGGCGCGGCGGCCAGCGAGGCGATCGCGTACTCGTCCAGGTCGGAGGTCACCACGATCTTCGTCTCCGTGGCACCGAGTTCGTCCAGCTGCTGGCGGACCCGGTGCGCGACGAGCAGCAGGTCGCCCGAGTCGATCCGCACGGCCCCGAGCTCCGGCCCCGCGACCTCCACGGCCGTACGGACCGCCTCGGTCACGTCGTACGTGTCGACCAGCAGCGAGGTCCCCCGGCCCAGCGAGTCCACCTGCGCCCGGAAGGCGTCCCGCTCGCTGTCGTGCAGCAGGGTGAAGGCGTGGGCGCTCGTACCGACCGTCGGGATGTTGTAGCGGAAGCCGGCCGCGAGGTCCGAGGTGGTGTGGAAGCCGCCGATGTACGCGGCGCGGGCCGACGCCACCGCCGACAGCTCGTGGGTACGCCGCGCGCCCATCTCGATGAGCCGTCGGCCACCCGCGGCGGCCGACATCCGGGACGCGGCGGCCGCGATCGCCGAGTCGTGGTTCAGGATCGAAAGGATCACGGTCTCCAGCAGCACGCATTCGGCGAAGGAGCCCTCGACCCGCAGGAGCGGCGAGCCCGGGAAGTAGACCTCGCCCTCCGGGTAGCCCCAGATGTCGCCGCTGAAGCGGTAGTCGGCCAGCCAGTCCACGGTGGGGCCGTCCACGACGTGCTGGTCGCGCAGGAAGGTGAGCATCTCGTCGTCGAAGTGGAAGTTCTCCACCGCGTCGAGCACGCGCCCGGTGCCCGCGACGACGCCGTAGCGCCGCCCCTCGGGCAGCCGGCGGGTGAAGGCCTCGAAGACGGAGCGCCGGTCCGCGGTGCCGGCCTTCAGTGCGGCCTGCACCATCGTGAGCTCGTACTGGTCGGTGAAGAGCGCGGTCGACGGCACACCGACCCGTCGCCCAAGGTCCGCTGAGTTCATGCCGGGGATGCTACTCCCTATTCGTCAAAGTGACGAGATGGGGGCGCCGTTTGTGCGCGGGCCCCTCTCTGGTGGCAGCATGGGGTAGGTGAGCGTTGCTGCCCCCGTAGAGATCGAACGTCCCGAATCGGCCGAGGAGACCTTCGCCGTCCCTGAGCCCGATGTCCCCTGGGTGACGCTGGTGCACAACGACCCGGTCAACCTCATGAGCTATGTGACGTATGTCTTCCAGGCCTACTTCGGCTATCCCAAGGACAAGGCGCACAAGCTGATGCTCGACGTGCACCAGAAGGGCCGCGCGGTCGTCTCCAGCGGCAGCCGCGAGGAGATGGAACGCGATGTCCAGGCCATGCACGGTTACGGGCTCTGGGCCACGCTGACCCAGGACCGCAACTGACCCACCACCGCTGCCCCTCCGTCCGACCCACCATCGGAGAATTCATGGCCGGCCACTTCGAGGCCACCCCAGGCGGCGGCGCGTCCGTCGCGCTCGACGAGGTCGAGGTCGCCATCCTGCGCTCCCTCGCCGTCCAGCTGCTCGAACTGATCGGACCCGGCGACGAACCCGCCGAGGGCGAGGATCCGCTCGCCGCCCTCTTCGCGGAGGGGCCGAGCGAACCACCCTCCGACCCCGCCCTGGCCCGGCTCTTCCCCGAGGCGTACGGGGACGAGGACAAGGAGCTGCGCGAGGCCTCCGCCGAATTCCGCCGCTTCACCGAGAACGACCTGCGCACCCGCAAGCGCGACGACGCCCTCGCCGTCGTGCGGTCGCTCGACGCGCTCGCACCCGTGCCGGACAGCGGCGCCGTGCTCAGCCTCACCGCCGACGAGTGCCACCACTGGCTGGGCTCCCTCAACGACCTCCGGCTCACGATCGGCACCCGCCTGGAGGTGTCCGACGAGGACGAGGGCCAGGACGGATCGCTCTACCGGCTCCCCGACAGCGATCCGCGCAAGCCGATGGTGATGGCTTATCTCTGGCTCGGCGCGCTGCAGGAAACGCTCATCGAAACCCTGATGCCCGACTGAGGCCCTCCGGGCTCGCTCAACGGATGCTCAAATCCGAATAACGATCCCGTCACCTGAATGGCGTTCTTTGCAGCGCCTGGAAACGCTTGTCCGCTTTTTCCTGTGGTGTGCGCCACATAATGTCCGTTGGCCTCGCCCGGCGACCGTGATAAATCTTCACGACCGCCCGGGGACGCCACCCCTGTCCCCGGGGGCGCTACAAGCCGGCCGAACGCCGGCGGCACTCCATCCATATCCGGGGGGATCAGGACCTGATCCGACGCCGACGACGGCGCGGATCGGCGTGGAGAAAGGCGCACCACCATGACATCGGCGCAGGTCGACAACGGACAGGCGGACGGCCCGAAGGCCGTCGACGCCCCGGCGGGCGAGGGTTACCAGCGTGGCCTGGGGGCCCGCCAGATCCAGATGATCGCCATCGGCGGAGCCATCGGCACGGGGCTCTTCCTCGGCGCGGGCAAAGCCATCGACAGGGCCGGGCCCAGCCTGATCCTGGCGTACGCCATCGCGGGTCTGGTCATCTTCTTCATCATGCGCGCCCTGGGCGAACTGCTCATGTACCGCCCGGTGTCCGGCTCCTTCTCGGAGTACGCACGTGAATTCCTCGGCCCCTTCTTCGGATTCGTGACCGGCTGGACGTACTGGCTCTTCTGGGTCGTCACCGGAATCACCGAAGTCACCGCCGCCGCCACATATATGACGTACTGGTGGGACATTCCGCAGTGGCTGTCCGCACTGGTGTTCACCATCATTCTGTACGGCGCCAACCTGATCTCGGTGAAGCTCTTCGGTGAGCTCGAGTTCTGGTTCTCGATGGTCAAGGTCACCGCGATCCTCGGCATGATCCTCATCTGTGCCGGCGTGCTCACGATCGGCTTCTCCGACGCCGGTGACACCGCGACCGTCGCCAACCTGTGGAACGACGGCGGCTTCTTCCCCGAAGGCATCGGCGGCACGCTGATGACCCTCCAGATCGTGATGTTCGCGTTCCTCGCCGTCGAACTCGTCGGCGTCACCGCCGGCGAGTCCAAGGACCCGAAGACCGTCCTGCCCAAGGCCATCAACACCGTGCCGTGGCGCATCGCCGTCTTCTACGTCGGCGCACTGATCATGATCCTTTCCGTGGTCCCGTGGAGCACCTTCAAGCCGGGCGTCTCACCGTTCGTCGCCGCGTTCCAGGAAATGGGCCTCGGCATCGGCGCCGCGATCGTCAACTTCGTCGTGCTCACCGCCGCGCTCTCCTCCTGCAACTCCGGCATGTACTCCACCGGCCGCATGCTGCGCGACCTCGCGCTCAACGGGCAGGGGCCCAAGGCCTTCACCAAGCTGACGAAGAACGGCCTCCCGCTGGTCGGCACCACGTTCTCCGCCGCGCTGATGCTCGTCGGCGTCTGGATCAACTACCAGTGGCCCGGCGACGCGTTCAACTACGTCGTCTCCTTCGCGACGATCTCCGGCATGTGGGCCTGGATCATGATCCTGATCTGTCAGCTCCGCTTCCGCGCCAAGGCCGACCGCGGCGAACTGCCCCAGTCCACCTTCAAGGCACCCGGGGCGCCGTTCAGCAGCTGGTTCGCCCTCGCGTTCATCGGCCTCGTCATCGTCATGATGGCCGTCGACAAGGACGCCAGGATCTCGCTCTACTGCGCACCGGTGTGGGGCCTCGTCCTCGGCGTCTCCTACCTCGTGCTCAAGGCCCGCAACCCCGAGAACACGGCCTTCGCCAAGCGCTGACCCGCGCCACGGCGCCTCCGGGACACCGGCCGCCCCAACGGCCCTGTCCGGCATCCGGGCCCTCCCGTACCACCCCTCGGTACGGGAGGGCCCGTCTGCTTATCCTGGGCGCCATGCTGACCCTTACCCAGACGCTCTACGACCAGATCGTCGCGCACTCCCGCGCGGACCACCCCGACGAGGCGTGCGGAGTGGTCGCCGGCCCGGCCGGGACCGGCCGCGCCGAGCGCTTCGTCCCCATGCTCAACGCCGCGCGCTCACCCACGTTCTACGAGTTCGACTCCGCGGACCTGCTGAAGCTCTACCGCGACATGGACGACCGCGACGAGGAGCCGGTGATCATCTACCACTCCCACACCGCGACCGAGGCCTACCCCTCCCGCACCGACCTCACGTACGCCAACGAGCCCGGCGCCCACTACGTGCTGGTCTCCACCGCCGACACCGACGACGCGGGACCCTTCCAGTTCCGCTCGTATCGCATCGTGGACGGCGAGATCACCGAGGAAGAGGTCGAGGTCGTCGAGGCCTACCCCACCGCGGCCTGACGCCCGGGGGCGGCTCCGGACGCACCGCCCCCACCGCCTGTCCACATGGCGAACGCTCACCATCCACCATGTGGAATCACACTCCGGGTTCCGGGTGGGGAATCGATACGATGAGCCCATGGTTCCCCATGACGTGAGCGACAAGACGCCGGGCATGCTGCTCGTCGCGCGGCTGCACGTCGACCTGTGCAGGCTTTCCAGCGCGATGTGTCCGGCCAACGCCTGCCCGTGAACCGCACGGCCTGAGCCGCGGTCCGAGCGCACCACGTACGCACCACCCCCGCGCGGGGGCACACAAACGCGCGCCCCACGCCACCTCCCCGCTTTCGACAGGAGCCCACGCCATGGCCATCGAGGTCCGCATCCCGACCATCCTCCGCACCTACACCGACGGCGCCAAGGCCGTCGAGGGCAGCGGGGAGACCCTCGCCGACCTCTTCGCCGACCTGGAGACCCGCCACAACGGCATCCGTGAGCGCATCGTCGACGGCGACCAGCTGCGCCGCTTCGTGAACGTCTACCTCAACGACGAGGACGTCCGCTTCCTCGACGGCATCTCCACCAAGCTCACCGACGGCGACAACGTCACCATCCTCCCGGCCGTCGCCGGCGGCATGCGCTGATGCGGTACGACTCCCCGCTGGCGGCCGTGGGCAACACCCCCCTGGTCCGCCTCCCGCGGCTGTCCCCGTCCGAGGACGTCCGCATCTGGGCCAAGCTCGAGGACCGCAACCCCACCGGCTCGATCAAGGACCGCCCCGCGCTCCACATGGTCGAGCAGGCGGAGAAGGACGGCCGCCTGACACCCGGCTGCACGATCCTCGAACCCACCAGCGGCAACACCGGCATCTCGCTCGCCATGGCGGCCAGGCTCAAGGGCTACCGCATCGTCTGCGTCATGCCGGAGAACACCTCGCAGGAACGGCGCGACCTGCTCACCATGTGGGGCGCCGAGATCATCTCCTCCCCGGCGGCAGGCGGCTCCAACACGGCCGTCCGCGTCGCCAAGGAGCTGTCGGCCGAACACCCCGACTGGGTGATGCTCTACCAGTACGGCAACCCGGACAACGCCGGAGCCCACTACGCCACCACCGGGCCGGAGATCCTCACCGACCTCCCCTCGATCACGCACTTCGTGGCAGGCCTCGGCACCACCGGCACCCTCATGGGCGTCGGCCGCTACCTCCGCGAGAACAAGCCGGACGTCAGCATCGTCGCCGCCGAACCGCGCTACGACGACCTCGTCTACGGCCTGCGCAACCTCGACGAGGGCTTCGTCCCCGAGCTCTACGACGCCTCCGTGCTCACCACCCGCTTCTCCGTCGGCTCAGCCGACGCCGTCACCCGCACCCGCGAGCTCCTCCAGCAGGAGGGCATCTTCGCGGGCGTCTCCACCGGCGCCGCGCTCCACGCCGCAATCGGCGTCGGCCACAAGGCCGTCAAGGCGGGCGAGTCCGCCGACATCGTCTTCGTCGTCGCGGACGGCGGCTGGAAGTACCTGTCGACCGGCGTCTACACCGCCGCCACGACAGAAGCCGCCATCGAAACCCTGCACGGCCAGCTCTGGGCCTGACCCCGCCCGGGCCGCCCGTCGGCCGACCCGCCCGCACCCGGCCGGGCTCCCCAGCGGAGCCCGGCCGCACGCGTGTCCGTGCCCCCCGCCGCCGCGCCACGCCCGGGCCCCGCGCCGCCCGCACACCGCCCGAACCCCGGCCTTCCCCGCACTCCGAACCGGTGACACGCCAGGTG
>NZ_JBHWZS010000412.1:0-6454 GCF_042728155.1 Streptomyces sp. NPDC060209 | reverse complement strand
GGCCCCGGGCGTGTGTCAGCGGGCGCCCAGCGCCACGTAGTCGTACATCCCGAAGGACCCAGTGACGAACACATTGCGGGCATCCGGGTGGCGGTAGAGCAGCGAGCGCGGATAGAGGTAGGGCACGATCACGGCGTGGTCCATGGTCAGCCGGTCGATGCGGTGCCAGATGGCCGCGCGTTCCGCCGGGTCGCCGCTGACGGCCCCCCGGTCGAGCAGGGCGTTGATCTCCGGGTCGTCCAGCTCGCCCATGTTCTGGTTGCCGCGCTTCTTGATGGCACGCCCGTCGACGATCTGCTGGAAGAAGCCGTATCCGTCGGGGAAGTCGGCTCCCCAGCCGAACATGATGATCCCGATGCCGTGCTCGCGCAGGTATTCGGGGCTGCCGCCGTAGCGGTCGAAGTAGTCGCCGGACGGGAAGTCCAGCACCTCGGCCTCGATGCCGACGCGGGCCAGCCCGGCCGCGAGCGCCTCGGCCGCCCGGTACTCCTTGAGGCGGTCCTTGCGGGCCGCGATCTTCGTGCGGAACCCGTCCGGCATGCCGGCCAGGACCAGTTCGGCGCGGGCCGCCTCCAGGTCGCCGGTGCCGTCCTCACCGACCGGGTAGCGGTCGAAGGGCTGGTAGCCGTCGATGGTCGGCGGAAGAATCGTGGTGGCGATGTCACCCCCGACGGGCCCTCCGTACGCCGCCTGCATGGCCGCCTTGTCCGTGGCGAACTGGACGGCGCGCCGGCAGTGCACGTTGTCGAACGGGGTGATCCGGCTGGACAGGCAGTAGATCCAGGTGAAGCCTGTCAGCGGGTTGTCCGCGTTGGCACGCAGCTCGGGGTCGGCCAGGATGCGTTCCTGGACCGCGGGCTGCACCCCGAAGCCGGCGAGGTCGATGTGAGCCTCGCCGGAGAGCAGCATCAGGTCCACCTCGTGCGGGTCCTTGCCCAGGTGCACCTCGATGCGCTCGGCGCGCTGCCGGCGCACGGGATCGGTCGCCGGGTCCCAGTGCGGGTTGCGCTCCAGGACCACGAGCCTGCCCCGCTCGTAGGAGGCGACACGGTACGGGCCGGTCGCCACAGGGCCGAGCCGGTAGCCGATGCCGCTGTCGCGGGCCCGGGGGACCGGGGTGGTGCTCGGCATGGTGGCCAGGAGGTCCATGCCTGCGAAGGGCTCGGCCAGCCTCAGTACCAGGGTGCGGTCGTCGGGGGTCTCCACGGTGAGCGGACCGTCCACGTCGGGCTCGCGCCAGGGGCCGCCGTAGTCGGTACCCAGCAGGTGGCGGAAGTAGGTGGGGCCGACGCCCAGCACGTCCGTACCGTAGTTGCTCCTGGCGATCGCGTACTTGACGTCCGCCGAGACGACGGGGGTGCCGTCCTCGTAGCGCAGGCCGGGGCGCAGCCGGTACGTCCATGTCCGCCCGCCGTCCGAGGCCTCACCGAGCGACTCGGCCAGGTCGGGGACCAGCCGCTGGCCTGCCTTGCCCGGCGCGGCGTCGAAGGTGACCAGGGTCCGGCCGATCAGGCGCAAGAAGTTCCAGGTGTAGGCGTAGTACGTGTTGCCGGGGTCGAGCGAGTCGAAGTCGTCGGTGCGCACCAGACGGAGGGTGCCGCCCAGCGTGTCGGTCGGGGCGACCACGCCGCCGACGGCGGCGTCGAAGCCGGTGGTGCCCGACTGTTCGGTCTCCATGTCCCAGCCCTTCTCGCGGTGATGTCCGGCGCCAGTCTGCGGGTGCACGGGGCCCTGGAGAGGGGCGGGGAGCCGCGGGCGCATAGCCGACGGCGGGTCGGTATAGCGGGAGAGCTGGGTGAGAGGGGGTGAAGAGCCCCGGCTGATTGGCTCGCGTCCCCCCACGCGCGAAGCGGACGCCCGCTTCTCCCACGCGCGACGCGGGCGTCCGGACGAGAGGCGAGTAGAACGTGTCCCGAAGAAAAAAATGGCATATACCTGTCATAGCCGTCGCAGCAGCGGCCCTGCTGGCGGGCTATCCGTCGGTGTCATTGGCGAAGACCCCCACTCCTCCCGCGGGAGCCGCCCAGGGGTGGACCTCGAAGGATGAGGCGGACGCCTCCGAGCCCGGCCCCGCCGAGTTCCCCGAAGCCGTACCCGCCGACGACCGAGCGGCACTGCTCGGCTCCGGCTATCGCACCTCCCACGACCTGGCCTGGACCACCTCGGGTGACGCCACCGGTTTCCATGTCATGGTCGCCGCTGCCGAGGACGGCTACCACTGGCGGACCGCGGCGACCCTGTCCGAGCCCGGTTTCGACACCGACACCTGGATCGGCAACGCCTGCGTCACCGCGTCCGGCGAGCGCGCCGCCGTCACCTACGCGCCCCGAACCTTCACGAACAAGCCCGCGCTGATGGCCCGCGGAGCCTTCACCGCGATCGTCGACCTGACGACCGGCGCGGTCACCAAACTCCCCGTCCAGTCCAGCCTGAGCTACTTCTCGCCCGGCTGCGGGACCACGGAGAAGGCGGTCTTCTCCCAGTTCTCCGACGACGAATCGGAGCGCAACGAGACCCGCCTCGTCGGCGTGGACACCGCGACCGGCAAGGCGGCGAAGCCGCTGAAGCTGCCCGGCCAGGTCACCTCCGCTGTTCCCCTCGCCGGCGGCTACGCCGCCGCACAAGGTGCCCGTCTGGTCCGGGTCGCCGCCTCCGGTGGTGTGCGCGTAGCCTCCCGCACCGCCGCCGTTCCCTTCCAGCTCACCGCAGCCGCGGACGGCTCGGTCGTCTACATCGACCGGCCCGGCACCACCGCCGAGGCCGCGACGACCGGGGCCGCCACCGAGCGGGCCGAGGTGCGGCGCGCCCCCGCCTCGCTCTTCGGCGCCGCCGCCAAGGCCACCGGAACCACCCAGCGCCTGGCCACCGGCGCACTCACCGGCTTCGACCTGGCCCGCTCCGCCCGCACCGGCACGGTGTATGTCACCGGCGAGGCCAAGGTCGCCGGCGCCCTGCCCGCGTCCGTGCGCATGCCCGCAGGTGTGGCCAAGGGCGCAATCCTGTCCACCAGGGGCGACGCCGCTGTCACCACCGCGTGGGCCGACGGCAAGGACTCCCGGATCTCCCCGCAGGAGGCTGCCTCGGCGCGGACCGCCCGGACCGAGATGAAGCTCCTGGGCACCGGACGCAGCGTCACCCTGGACGCCCGGCCCGGTACGACGGTCGGCTCGACCGCGAAGACAGCGGCCGGCCTCGCCACCTCCCCGACACTCACCCGCGGCACCGCCGCGGCGGCAACCCCGAAGCTTGCCGCCGCCTCACCGACCAACCCCGTGGAGGACGAGCGCTACTGCTCGGTGCCCCGCGGAGACGTCCGCAAGCAGGCCTTCCAGCCAACCCCGCGTCAGGTCGAGTGGGCGGTGGACCAGGCCGTGGTGGGGAAACTCAACACGCACGTCTCCCGCGCCGCCAACTGGAAGAACACCGGGATGTCGGCCTACCAGCCGCAGTCCCTCTTCCCCCTCAAGACCATGGCGGGCGACCCCAACGGATCACCTGACGCGGCCGACGGATACCACATTCCCGCGCAGGTGATGCTGGGCGTCACCGCCCAGGAATCCAACATGTGGCAGGCCACCAGGTTCGCCGTACCGGGTGTCACGGCCAACACCCTGATCGGCAACTACTACGGCATCAGCCACGGTTCCGACGGCCAGACTCCGGATCCGTGGGCCATCGACTGGGCCGACTCCGACTGCGGGTACGGCATCGTCCAGGTGACCGACGGCATGCGCAAGGCCGGACACGAGAAGCCCGGCGAGACCGCGCTCTCCGTGCAGAAGCAGGAGGCCGTCGCCCTCGACTACACCGCCAACATCGCTGCGGGCGTCAACATCCTCGTGGACAAGTGGAACCAGACGTACGGCGCCGGGATGACCGTCAACGACGGCGGACCGGAGTACATCGAGAACTGGTTCTTCGCGCTCTGGGCGTACAACTCCGGCTTCTACCCGCAGTCCAGTGCCGGTTCGCACGGCGGCCACTGGGGCGTCGGCTACACCAACAACCCGGCCAACGCGCTGTGGAAGGCCAACCGCACCCCGTTCCTCGAGAACTCGGCGGGCGGGGACGACTACTCACACGCCGCCCACCCGCAGGACTGGCCCTACCAGGAGAAGGTGATCGGCTGGGCGGCCCGCCCGATCTCCGCGATGTTCGCCCCGGGCGACTTCCAGCCCGGCTACCGCGCCGCCTGGTGGACGGATCCGATCTTCCGCACCTCGGCCAAGCCGCCGGTCGGGACGTTCTGCGACTCCTCCAACAACTGCGACCCCAGCAAGATCAAGGACAACGACACCGACACCAACGGGGCGTGCCAGCTCAACAATCCGGCGGACGAGTTCTTCCTGCACTGCTGGTGGAACAAGAAGGCCGTCTGGAAGAACTGTGAGTCGGCGGCGACCTGCGGGTTCGCCCTGCACCGCTTCGACGCCACCTATCCCGAACAGCCCGACGGCAACGCCTACCCGCCCCGTTGCTCCAGCGGGCTGCCCTCGGGTACGTACGTGATCGACGACGTGGCCTCGGGCGTCACCCCGGCCGGTTCGTCCGGGCGCAGTTGCGGGGCGGCGTCCTCGCCCGGCACCTTCGGCTTCACCTTCACGGCCGACGGCGCCAACTACCCGGGCAAGATCGACACCCATCAGATCGGGGCCGGTTACGGCAACCACTTCTGGTTCTCACACACCAGGAACCAGGCGACCTCCGAGGGCGCCAGGATGCGTACGACCGGCACCTGGACCCTCACCAACGGCATGACCGGCTGGGCCCGGGTCTGGGTACACCTCCCCGACCACGGAGCCCACACCCGTCAGGCCTCCTACACCATCTCCGGGACCAACAGCACCAGCCCGGTACGGGTGCACCCGCAGCGCGTCGGGGAGAACAAATGGGTCTCCCTCGGGGTGTTCCAGTTCACCTCCACCCCGAAGATCGCACTCTCCACGCACGCGGCCGACGGCGACGGGTCCGAGGACGTGGCATGGGACGCCGCCGGCTTCCAGCCGCTGTCGGCCAAGCCCAAGGACATGGTCGTCGCGATGGGCGACTCCTACTCCTCGGGTGAGGGCGCCTCGGCGGCAGGCGGCGTCGACTACTACAAGGAGACCAACTACCGAGACCCCAGCAACCCCTCGACCCGCGACGCCTGCCACCGCTCGACAAAGGCATGGTCCCGGCAGGCCACGATCCCGGGCCGTTCGACGTCCGTGGGTTCCATGGACGACAGCCGGTCCGCGGCCATGGACTACCACCTGATCGCCTGCTCCGGCGCCCGCACGTACAACATCGCGAGCGTCGGCGAGAACGGCGAGCTGCCCCAGCTGTCCAAGGGCTACCTCGACCAGAACACCACGCTGGTGACCATCTCCGTCGGCGGCAACGACGCCCGGTTCGCCTACATCATCCAGAAGTGCATCTTCGGTGGCATCGGCTGGCCGACGCTGTGCCAGAACCAGGACTTCGAGGACGACGACTCCCATGTGGACGACGCGGCCTATCAGGGGCTGGACATCGGCGTGGCGGCCGAGCGCCTCGCCAAGGAGCGGGTGCGGCCGGCCATCACCGACGCCCTGAAGAGGATCCAGGCGAAGGCGCCCAACGCCAAGATCGTCCTGATGGGGTACCCGCCGCTCCTGGAGCGGTCGGGGCAGTGCATCCCCGGCATCGGCACAGAGGAGGCCCCCTGGCTGAACAGCATGGCCGGCACCCTCGCCACCGAGATGCAGGGCGCCGTGAACGACGCCAATGCCGCAGGCGCCAAGGCCTGGTTCTCCAACCCCACGCAGAACTTCGCGGGCAAGGCCGTCTGCGGTGATCCCGAACAGGTCCACGGCATCGTGCTGGACCTGGTGGAGAGTGACGAGCCACAGATCGACTGGCCGATCCTGGAACTCGGGGCCTCCGCCCAGTCCTTCCACCCGAAGGTCGGAGGAGCCCGGCTGTACGCGGACTCCCTGGAGCGGACGATGCAGGGCATGGGTCTTTGACCCACGCCACCCGACGGGCCTCCCCGCACGGGGAGGCCCTGTACCGGAGGTGAGTGATGAGACGGGTCTCCCGCCGCGGTGACATCGGAGCGGCCCTGCTGCTGCTCATGCTGGACGCGGTCCTGCTGGCGGTCCTGCTCTTCGGAGTGGTGATCTCCGGGGGCCTGACGGGCAGTCCGGACCGGGCTTCGGCCGGCCATGAGGCGTCCCGGGCCGGGCTGGTCTGCCTGGTCGTCCTGGCCGTCTCCGGTGGCATCGCGACCGCTGTCCGTGCCTGGGCGACAGCGGCGGTGCAGGTGATCGTGCTGGGAGGCGCCGCAGCTCTCGCCTGGACGGGATTCGGCCCGTGACACACCGCCGCGCAGGCCCCCGCCGCCGAGGCTCCGGCCCCGGCTGCCGCGCCTGCCGCGTCCGCCGGATCCGGAACGCCGGTGAAGATGCCCGAACTGGGCGAGTCGGTCACCGAG
>NZ_JBHWZS010000411.1:0-6551 GCF_042728155.1 Streptomyces sp. NPDC060209 | reverse complement strand
TACAAGGTCTTCGTCCCGGCCAAGCGCACCAACGCACGCGGCGTCTCGTGGAACGGCACCCCGCAGGGTGAGTCCATCCCGCTGAGCCAGTTCTACGTGGTCAAGCCCGGCGCGACCGCTCAGACGATCAACGCGGCCGTCCGGCAGGGTCTGCACCTGCTGTTCACCCCGGGCATCTACCACGTGAACGAGCCCATCGAGATCAACCGCGCGAACACCGTCGCACTGGGCCTCGGCCTCGCCACGATCATCCCGGACAACGGGGTGACCGCGATCAAGGTCGGCGACGTCGACGGCGTCAAGCTCGCCGGACTCCTGGTGGACGCGGGTACGCAGAACTCCTCGGTCCTCGTCCAGGTGGGGCCCGAGGGCGCGTCGGCCGACCACGCGGCCAACCCGACCAGCCTCCAGGACGTCTTCGTCCGGGTCGGCGGCGCGGGAGCAGGCAAGGCGACCACCGGCATGGTGGTGAACAGCGACGACACGATCATCGACCACACCTGGCTCTGGCGCGCCGACCACGGTGACGGGGTCGGCTGGGAGACCAACCGGTCGGACTACGGCCTCCGGGTGAACGGCGACGACGTGCTGGCCACCGGGCTGTTCGTCGAGCACTTCAACAAGTACGACGTCCAGTGGTACGGCGAGAACGGGAAGACGATCTTCTTCCAGAACGAGAAGGCGTACGACGCCCCCAACCAGGCCGCCATCCAGAACGGTGACATCAAGGGCTACGCCGCCTACAAGGTCGACGACTCCGTCACCACCCACGAGGGCTGGGGCATGGGCAGCTACTGCTACTTCAACGTCGACCCGACCATCCGTCAGCAGCACGGCTTCCAGGCCCCGGTGAAGCCCGGAGTGAAATTCCACGACCTGCTCGTCGTCTCCCTCGGCGGACAGGGCCAGTACGAGCACGTCATCAACAACACCGGATCACCGACCTCCGGTACGTCGACCATCCCGTCCCAGGTGGTGTCCTTCCCCTGAGCCGGGATGAGGTGAGCGGAGTCGGCTCATCGGACGGCGCGGGGCCCGGCAGTCACTCCCTGCCGAGCCCCGCGTCACGTCCGTCCCCCGTGCCGTCATGGCCCGAAGAGCATCTCCAGGTGTGCGGGAAGTTCCGTGCCCCCCGCCGGGGTGGCTCGCAGCCCGAGATGGCCGTCGGGCCGTACGAGGACCGCCTCACCGCCCCGCGCCCCGTACATACGGCGGAATTCGTCGAGGCTGTCGTGCACGGCGGGCAGGCGCACCACGGACGCACGCAGCTTCGGGGCGAGCACCGCACAGGCGTTCAGCATGCCGTGCGCCGCCCGCGCGGCCGCAGCCGCCACGTCGTCGAACGATGCCGCCTGGTCCTCGTGGTCGGCGTAGAGAAGCAGGGTGTGCTCCCGTTCCCGCAGCAGGGTGAACAGCCGGACGGGGAAGGTCCCCAAGGCGTACCGGAGGCCACCGCAGTCGGGCGCGCGGTCGCCCGGGGCGGGGCCGTCGCATGCCGAGCCGTCCGGACCCACCACCGCGCTGCCCCGGTAGCCGACGAGGAGCTGGGCCTCGCGCAGCATCATCGTCCCGGGGTCGTCGGGGTCGGCCTGGATACCGCTCCGCGCGTGGCGCAGGGTGCGCGCCACCACTTCCTCGCCGACCGGGCGGCGTTCGGCGTCGTAGCTCTCCAGCAGTCCCGCACCCGCTCGGCCCCGCGCCGCGGCGGCGAGCTTCCATGCCAGGTTGAACGCGTCCTGGACGCCTGTGTTCATCCCCTGGGCGCCCGTGGGCGGGTGGATGTGCGCGGCGTCCCCGGCCACGAAGACACGCCCCCGGCCGTACCGGCCGACGATGCGGTGGCTGATGCGGAACACCGAGGACCAGCGCAGTGAGGAGGCGGTCGTGGGGCGGGGAGAGAGCCGGTCCAGCACCGCCTGGATGTGTTCGATCCCGGGCACCGGGCCGTGTTCACCGCTGAGGCCGTGCGCGACGCCGTCCGCGTCCTCGCGCCCCGCCCGGGACAGTTCGGGCGGTGTCGCCATCGACATCCGGTAACGGCGGTCGCCGGGCAGCGGGATGCACACCAGGAGGTCGTCCGTGTGTCCGTCGACGACGCGCGAGGCCCGGATCCCGTATCCGGCGGGGAGGTCCCAGTCGACCTCGACGTCCCCCAGCATGTACTCATCGGGCAGCGCCGCACCTTCGAAGGACAGGCCGAGCCCTTTGCGTACGACGCTGTGGGCCCCGTCGCAGCCCACGAGGTAGCGGGCCGTGAGCTCCTCGGTCCCGCCTGCGGGCAGGGAGAGGACGATCCTGACCTCTTCGGAGTCCTGCTCGAAGGAGACGAGTTCGGTGTCGCGTTCGACATGGCCTCCCCAGCGCCGCAGGAGGTCCTCGAGGAGCCGCTCGGTCTCGTACTGCGGGAGGGCCGCAAAGCCGTAGGGCACCTCCGGCGGCAGTTCGAGATCGATCCGCGGCCCTTCCTCACCGTTGACGTAGAGCAGTTGCCCCTTCAGCGGGACGGCGGTCTCCAGTGCCTCACGGATCATCCCCATCCGGTCCCAGATCTCCAGTGTCCGGGGCTGGACGCCCACGGCGCGCGCATAGGGAAGCCGCGCCGGGAGCCGGTCGACGACCCGGCACGACACCCCGCGCCGACGCAGCTCGGAGGCGGCTGTCAGACCGACGGGGCCCGCCCCTGCGACCAGCACATCGACATCGACCACGGGTGCCTCCCCAGGCGAGGTGCGTTCCCTCCAATGCACCACACAGGGGGTGGTATGTCCATTTCGTGACACTCATGGGCCGGCGCCGGGAGAACCGCTCCCCGCGCCGGCCCGCGGGCATCAGGCGACGGTGCAGGCCTCACCGCCCAGCGTGAACGCGGCCGGCTCGGTGCCGGTGCCCGTCACTGTGCCGGTGAAGCCGAAGCCCGCCGAGGAGCCGGGAGCCACCTTCCCGTTCCAGCCGACGTTCGTAGCGGTCACCTTCGCCCCGGCCTGCTGGTAGGAGGCGTTCCACATCTGGGTGACCTTCTGGTCTCCCGGGAAGGACCAGCCCAGCTGCCAGCCGTCGTAGGCCGCGCTGCCGGTGTTGGTGACCGTCACCTCGGCCTGGAAGCCGCCGGACCACTGGTTGGTGACTGTGTACGTCACCTTGCAGCCGGCCTCCCCCGGCGGCTCCTCCGGGTCGGTGCCGGGGTCCGGGTCCGTGCCCCCGCCGTCGGTGTCGGAGGACTCGCCGACCTGGATCCCCCGGCCGTTCGTGGAGACGTAGACCCGGCCGTAGACCCTTGGGTCCCCGGTGATCGCCGCGCCGGTCCAGGCCCACTGGTGCGCGTCGTCGTTGATGCGTGTCCAGTTGGCGCCGGCGTCCGTCGACCGGAAGATGCCGCGTACCCCGCCGATCTTCGCGCTGACGAAGACGGTCTGGTACGGGGCACCGGCCGCCGCCTTGCCGAAGCCGACGCTGTCGGCCTGTTCCACACCGGAGAACTTGGTGAAGCTCGTGCCGGAGTCGGTGGAGCGCCAGAGCCCGTACGCACCCGTCGGGGCGCCGCCCGCGAGCCAGATGTCACCCTCCGAGCCGGGCAACGCCTTGAAGCGGACGTTGCCTTCGGCCGGGAGGCCGGTCGCCTTCGCCGTGAACGTCGCTCCGCCGTCGGTCGACACGTAGAAGGTGCCGGCCTTGAATCCGTAGAACTTCTTCGGGTTCTTCCGGTCCGACTCGACCGTCGCCCCCGCCGGGATTCCGGTGGAAGCGGTCCAGGAGTTGCCGTAACCGGTGGTGCGGTGGACGGCCGCGCCGTCCGGGCTCCAGACGAAACCGCTGCCGTCCGCCGCGGCGGCGACCGTGCCGCCGCCGGTCACCCCCGAGGGTTCGGAGCCCTGGAACCAGTTGGCACCGTTGTCGGTGGAGAAGCCGATGTGCGGAGCGGCGTCGGAGTTGCCTACGCGTACGACCGTGCCGGGGGCCGTCTCCGCGAAGTCCAGGCTGGTGGTCGAGTCCAGGTTCGGCGAGGTGAACATCATGGCGGGCACCGCGTCGAGGTCCGTGTGCCGGAAGCCCCCGATGTCACCGAGCGCGCTCAGCAGCGGCGCGCCGGAGGGCGGGCTCGCCAGGTCGTTGACGGCCGTCTCCTCCAGTCCCTTGACCATCGGCGTGATCTTGAACTGGCCGCCGCTGTCCCAGGACGTGAGGTTCTCGGTGCCGTAGACCGTCGCACCCGTGCCGTACATCATCCGGTTCGAGTCGAACGGGTCGATCTCCAGCGACTCCGTCATCCAGCCCAGCTTGGGAGCGGTCTCCGGCGGGGAAGGGTTCGCACCCCAGCTGAGCCAGGGCACGGAGGAGACGTCCAGCGTGTAGCGGTTGGCGCGGTTCGGATAGCTCGTGTAGTCCCAGGCCTTGGTCCAGGTGGCGCCGCTGTCCGTGGAACGGAAGATCTGGGTGTCGGGCCACCAGGAGCTGTAGGCGGTCGCCATCAGGGTGCCGGGCTTCTGCCGGTCGACGGAGAGGCCGCTGAAGCCGTAGTAGGTGTCGGCCTCCGCGACGGGACTGACGTCCGTCCACGCGCCGGACTGCGTGTCGTACCTCCAGATCTGCCCCTTGCCGCCGTCGTACGGGCCGCCCGTGTCACTCAGCGTCAGATAGAGGTGGCCCGTCGCGGAGTCGAGCACGCCCTTGTGCGCGAGGTATCCGGTCGGCTGGCCGGCGATCCTGGACCAGGTGCTGCCGCCGTCCGTGGAGCGGTAGACGGTGTTCTCCTTGTCGGCGACCCCGACGTAGATGTCCTGGGTGGCGCTGCCCGCGCTGCCGGAGCGCTCGTCGAAGGTCACCCACACGATGCCCTGGTTGTCGTTGCCGTATCCACTGGTGTCGGTCGGGTCCTGCGCGTAGTTGCCCGGATTCGGGAAGGCGGTCACCTCCGACCAGGTGACACCCGAGTCGGTGGACCGCCAGAGCCCGTTTCCGCTGGGGGCGCCGAGGTACAGCACGGAGTTCTTGTTCGGGTCGACCGCGAGCCGCTCCCCCATCCCGCGTCCCGGCATGTTGCCGCCGATCTTGAAGGGCAGCGTGGCCGCCTTCCAGGAGGCGCCGCGGTCCGAGGAGCGCAGGACCGCTCCGTTCGTCGGGTCCCAACTGTTGGTGTACGTGCCGACGGCGGCGTACACGTTGTCAGGTTCGGCGGTGTCGGAGGCGAGGCTCACCACCCCGGACCAGCCCCACCGGTCCCAGTCCACCCAGTCGAGCAGCGGCTTCCACTGCTTGCCCGTCTGGTCCCAGCGGTAGGCGCCGCCGATGTCGGTACGCGCGTAGGCGAGGTTCTTCTCGGACCGGTTGAAGACGATGCCCGGCACGAAGCCGCCACCGTCGATCCGTGCGTTCTTCCAGGTGTAGGTGTCCGCCGCGAGGGACACATCCGATGCTTCGGCCGCGGCGGACCCTTCGTCCGAACGTGCCACGGCCGGGGTTCCGGTGATCGATAACCCGGCAGTGAGGGCAAGTGCCGCCAGTAGGGCGGCGATTGGTCTGGCGCTCAAGCGCACGGAAGCGTCCTCTCCGAGCTGGTCCGCCGCACAGCGGCGGTACGGGACTGACAGAGATGGGAGCGCTCCCATAAGGCATCCCGATGGTAGCGCCGCGCGTCGCCCGAGAGAAGGGTGGTGCAGTCGTTTCATCGGATGAATCAGGCCGTCCCCCCGTGCGTCACCACCCCGGGCCGCACGAACGCTCACAGAACACCCGCACCGCCCCGGCCAGTCACCGCGGACAGCACACATCCTCCACAGACCAGGAGGCCGCGTGACGCCATGAACACGCGAACACGGAAAACGCTTCATAAATACGCCATCCATTCACGGACGAGGTCACGGAAAATAGAGTCCCGCTCATCTTTTACAATGGCGTGAATACCGATACCTTCCGAACCTCCTCGGCGGGCCGCTCCACCGGGGCCTGGAATTACAAGGGCGGCCGAATCAGGGAAACCTGCACACGGCATGCGCACACCGATCACGCCACCAGGCACGGAAGCCCAGGTCCGGATAGGTCCAGGAGTCGATTCGGGCGGGAGTGCCCTACTTGGGGGGCGTGCGGTTGCGACGACATGGAATTCCTCCGGTGAAGCTCGTGAAGAATCTGCCGCCACGGCATGAACGCTTCTGCACGTAAGTCGATTCCAGCGGCCCGATAACCACAGATCCGCCGCAGTTCGATTGGCTGTACGAGGCACAGGCGTGCTTTGATCCTGGGCCATACGGAGGCTGCACCACGGGGTTTCCGTATATAAGCAATTTCCATACGAAGGGCAGCGCTCATCATGAACTACACCCCCCAGGTCGAGACCGCCGAGATCTCCGACAGCGACCTCGACAACGTCTCGGGCGGCCTCGTCGGCGGCCTCGTCGGCAACGTCACGGGCACCGTTGAGGGCATCGTCCCGGTCGCCGGCGTCGTCGGCTCGGTCACCGGTCTCGTCGAGGGCGCCACCGGCGTGAACACGGGCGCGGTCACCGGCCTGGCCTCCGGCCTCACCGCCGGTCTCTGAGACACGGCAGTACCCCGCC
>NZ_JBHWZS010000410.1:0-6572 GCF_042728155.1 Streptomyces sp. NPDC060209 | reverse complement strand
TCCGCCGCGCCTGCGGACCCCGATTCTCGTATACCTCCGGGCCGTGCCCCTCGGCATGTGTCGGTATCGTGCGCATGGTTCGCCATCTGTTACCGGGTGGCCAACGATTCGGTGGCGCTACGCGCGTAGTGCCCGCCGAGCGCGGTATTTTTCGCCACCGGTCCCCGCGCTGTGTCCGTACATCGCCCGCCCTCCGCTCCTGCCAAGGAGAGTGCGCCATCAAAGCGTCCAGCAGTCCTCATGCCGTAGAGCTCCGCGGCATCACCAAACGATTCCCCGGCGTCGTGGCCAACCACGACATCGACATCACGGTGAGCCGCGGCACCGTCCATGCCCTCGTCGGAGAGAACGGCGCCGGCAAGTCCACCCTGATGAAGATCCTTTACGGGATGCAGAAGCCGGACGAGGGCACCATCTCGGTGGATGGTGAACAGGTCTCGTTCAGCAGCCCGGGCGACGCCATCGGCCGCGGTATCGGCATGGTGCACCAGCACTTCATGCTCGCCGACTACCTCACGGTCCTCGAGAACGTCGTCCTCGGCTCCGAGAAGCTGCACGGTATCGGGGAGAAGGCGCGGGCGAGGATCAGGGAGATCTCGGACGCCTACGGCCTCGGTATCCGCCCGGATGCCGTCGTCGAGGACCTCGGGGTCGCCGACCGCCAGCGGGTGGAGATCCTCAAGGTCCTCTACCGCGGCGCCCGCACCCTGATCCTCGACGAGCCCACAGCGGTCCTCGTGCCGCAGGAGGTCGACGCCCTCTTCGACAACCTGCGTGAGCTGAAGGCGGAGGGCCTCACCGTCATCTTCATCTCCCACAAGCTGGGCGAGGTGCTGTCGGTCGCCGACGAGATCACCGTGATCCGGCGCGGTACGACGGTGGGCACCGCCGACCCCGCGCACACCACCAGCAAGCAGCTCGCGGAGCTGATGGTGGGCAGTGAACTCCCTTCGCCCGAAACCCGGGAGTCGACCGTCACCGACACCCCGATGCTGACGGTGGAGGAACTCCGGCTGACGGCCACCGACCCCGACGGCGTGGTGCGCGCCGTGCTCGACGGCATCAACTTCACGATCCACAAGGGCGAAGTGCTCGGCATCGCGGGCGTCGAGGGCAACGGCCAGTCCGAACTCGTCGACGCCATCATGGGCATGCGCAGCCTCGACACCGGATCGCTCACGCTCGACGGCGCGGACATCTCCCGCGCGGCCACCCGCAAGCGCCGCGAGGACGGCATGGCCGTCATCCCCGAGGACCGGCACCGGCACGGCCTTCTCCTGGAAGCGCCGCTCTGGGAGAACCGCATGCTGGGCCATGTCACGGAGAAGCCCAACAGCAAGGGTGCCTTCCTCGACCTGAAGGCGGCGCGCGCCGACACCGAGCGGATCGTGCGCGAGTACGACGTCCGCACCCCCGGCATCGAGGTCACCGCCGCCTCGCTCTCCGGCGGCAACCAGCAGAAGCTGATCGTCGGCCGCGAGATGAGCCACAACCCCAAGCTGCTGATCGCCGCGCATCCCACCCGGGGCGTGGACGTCGGTGCGCAGGCGCAGATCTGGGACCAGATCCGCGAGGCACGCCATGAAGGCCTCGCCGTCCTGCTGATCTCCGCGGACCTCGACGAGCTCATCGGGCTCTCCGACACGCTGCGCGTCATGTACCGAGGCAAGCTCGTGGCGGACGCCGACCCGGCGACCGTCACTCCCGAGGAGCTCGGCTCGGCGATGACCGGCGCGGCCTCCGGCCACCTGGAAGCACCGGGCGGAACGGGCAGCGACGACTCCGGGGCCGACGGCTCCGAAACCGACCCCCGGGACGGGGGAGAGGACCGATGAAGAAGTTCGACAAGGAGCGGCTGCTCCTGGGGATCGCCGCCCCGCTGCTCGCGATCGTGGTCGCGTTCCTGGTCACCGCTCTGGTGCTCGCCGCCACCGGCAAGGAACCGTTCAGCGCCTTCGGCATCATGTTCGACTACGGACTGAAGTCGGACAGCCAGGTCTACATCCTCAACAAGGGGACGACCTACTACCTCGCAGGTCTCGCGGTCGCCATCGGCTTCCGCATGAACCTCTTCAACATCGGCGTCGACGGGCAGTACCGCCTCGCCGCGTTCTTCGCCGCCGCACTCGGCGGGGCGCTGACCCTGCCGGGCGCACTCCAGATCCCGCTGATCATCCTCACCGCGATGATCGTCGGAGCGATGTGGGCCGGTATCGCCGGTCTCCTGAAGGTCACCCGCGGAGTCAGCGAGGTCGTCTCGACGATCATGCTGAACTCCATCGCGACGGCGATCATCGGCTACCTCCTCCAGCAGGGCCGTCTGGGACACCTCGACAAGGCGGGTACGAAGGTATCCACCACTCCGATCCCGGAGTCCTCGCACTTCTTCGAGTTCCCGACCACGCCGACGCCCGTCTGGGGCTTCATCGTGGTCGCGGTCGTCGCAGGCTTCGCCTACTGGTTCACGCTCAGCCGCACCCGGTTCGGCTTCGATCTCCGTACGGTCGGACAGTCCGGTTCGGCCGCCGAGGCCAGTGGTGTCGACGTCAAGAAGATGGTCGTCACGTCCATGCTGATCTCCGGCGGCATGGCCGGCCTGATCGGCATGCCGACGCTGCTCAACGACAGCTACGAGTACAGCGGCGACTTCCCGATCGGCATCGGCTTCACCGGGATCGCCATCGCTCTCCTCGGCCGTAACCACCCCGTCGGCATCGCGCTCGGCGCGCTGCTCTGGGGCTTCCTGGAGCGCGGCACCGGCAAGCTCGAATTCGAGGGCTACGACAAGGAGATCGTCGGCGTCATCCAGGGCGTCATCGTCCTGTGCGTCGTCATCGCCTACGAAGTCGTCCGCCGGTACGGCCTCAAGCGCCAGCAGAGCAAGGTCGGCGCGGAACTCGCCGCCAAGGCCGCACGTAACTCCGACCAGCAGGAGGTGTCGGCGTGACCGCCACGGCGACTTCCACCCCGCCGCCCGCGGCCCCCAAGGTCTCCGGCGGCAAGGGCGGCCGCACCCGCTTCAGTTTCCCCGTCATACTCCTGATCATCGCGGGAGCCCTGCTCGCGCTGTCCGCCGTGCGGGCCATCACCGGGGCCCAGGACGTCACCTCGGCCGGTCAGATCAGCGCGGCCCTCTCGATGGCCGTGCCGATCGGACTCGCCGGTCTCGGCGGACTGTGGTCCGAGCGGGCCGGCGTGGTCAACATCGGCCTCGAAGGCATGATGATCCTCGGCACCTTCTTCGGTGCCTGGGCCGGCTGGCAGACCGATCCCTGGATCGGCGTCCTGGCCGGTGTCGTGGGCGGCATGCTCGGAGGTCTCCTGCACGCGTTCGCGACGGTCACGTTCGGCGTCGACCACATCATCTCCGGTATCGCCATCAACATCCTGGCCCTCGGCTTCACGACGTACCTGGCCAAGCTCTGGTTCAACACCGGGGACGCGGCGGAGAGGGGCGGCAGCCCCAAGCAGTCGCCGCCGGCCGACAGCATCACCACGGTCACGGTGCCCGGTCTCTCGGACTGGCTGCACTCGGTGGAGCAGCACCACTGGTTCTTCGTCTCCGACTTCGCGGGGATCCTCGGTGGACTCGTCACCAATGTCTCGCTGCTGACCCTGGTGGCCGTGGCGCTGTTCGTGGGCACGTTCTTCGTCCTCTGGAAGACCTCGTTCGGCCTGCGGCTCCGCTCCTGCGGTGAGAACCCCGTCGCCGCCGAGTCCCTGGGCGTGAACGTCTACCGCTACAAGTACATCGCCGTGATCATCTCGGGAGGCATGGCCGGTCTCGGCGGCGCCTTCCTCTCCCTGGTCACCTCGCACATCTACAACGAGGGCCAGACGGGCGGCCGCGGATACATCGGTCTCGCCGCGATGATCTTCGGCAACTGGCGGCCCGGCGGACTGGCCATGGGTGCCGGTCTGTTCGGCTTCGCCGACGCGCTCCAGCTGCGCAACGGCGGTGAGTCCGTCCACGCGCTGCTCCTGCTGCTCGTGGTGATGCTGGCCGTCCTCGCGGTCTGGAAGCTCTACCGCAAGCGCTTCGTGCCCGGTGTCGTCAGCGCGGTCATCGCCGCCGCGGTGCTGGTCTGGTACCTGGCCACCGACACGGTGCCCACCGAGTTCGTCAGCGCCACCCCGTACGTCGTCACCCTGCTCGTGCTCTCGCTCTCCGCGCAGCGCCTGCGCATGCCGAAGGCGGACGGCATGCGCTATCGGAAGGGGCAGGGGAAGTGACGGACAGCGCGGCACCGGTCGACTGGGACGCGCTGCGCGAGGCGGCCCGGGACGCGATGTCCCGGGCGTACGCCCCGTATTCGGGCTACCCGGTCGGCGCGGCGGCACTCGTCGACGACGGCCGCATGATCACCGGATGCAACGTCGAGAACGCCTCGTACGGCATCAGCCTGTGCGCCGAGTGCGGGCTGGTCTCGCAGCTGGCCGCCACGGGCGGCGGCCGGCTGACCCACTTCACCTGCGTGGACGGCGCGGGCGCGGCTCTCGTGCCGTGCGGGCGGTGCCGGCAGCTGCTGTACGAGTTCGGAGGGCCTGAGCTCGTCCTGGAGACGCCGGACGGCCTCCGGACGCTCGACGAGATGCTGCCGCAGGCCTTCGGGCCTCAGCACCTGGGGTAGCGCCCCCGCCGCTGCCCGTTCCCCGGGCGGGCCCCACCGGCCCGCCCGGGACGGCGCGGCGGAACGTTCACTCTCTATGCGCGTAGAGTCAACGGGACTCTCGCCTAACCATCCGGCCGGAAGGACTCCCTCCCATGGACGCCATCTCCGTCATCCGCACGAAGAGGGACCGGGGCGAGCTCAGCCCCGAGCAGATCGACTGGGTCATCGACGCGTACACCCGCGGCGAGGTCGCCGACGAGCAGATGTCCGCACTGGCCATGGCGATCCTGCTGAACGGCATGAACCGCACGGAGATCGCCCGCTGGACCGCCGCGATGATCGCCTCAGGTGAGCGGATGGACTTCGGCGCGCTCTCCCGCCCCACCACCGACAAGCACTCCACCGGCGGCGTCGGCGACAAGATCACCCTCCCGCTCGCCCCGCTGGTCGCCGCCTGCGGCGCGGCCGTGCCGCAGCTCAGCGGCCGGGGCCTCGGTCACACCGGCGGCACCCTCGACAAGCTGGAGTCGATCCCCGGCTGGCGCGCCCACCTCTCCAACGCCGAGATGCTGGACGTCCTGGGCACCACCGGCGCGGTGATCTGCGCGGCCGGCGACGGGCTCGCCCCCGCCGACAAGAAGCTGTACGCGCTGCGCGACGTCACCGGCACCGTCGAGGCGATCCCGCTGATCGCCAGCTCGATCATGTCCAAGAAGATCGCCGAGGGCACCGGGGCACTCGTCCTGGACGTCAAGGTCGGCTCCGGCGCCTTCATGAAGACGATCGAGGACGCCCGCGAACTGGCCTCCACCATGGTCGCGTTGGGCACCGACAGCGGCGTGCACACCGTGGCACTGCTCACCGACATGGCGACACCGCTCGGCCTGACGGCGGGCAACGCCCTGGAAGTGCGCGAGTCCGTCGAGGTCCTCGCCGGCGGCGGCCCCCAGGACGTGATCGACCTGACCCTGGCGCTCGCCCGCGAGATGCTCGACGCCGCCGGGCTCAAGGACGCCGACCCGGAGAAGGCCCTGGCCGACGGCTCCGCCATGGACGTCTGGCGTCGCATGATCTCCGCGCAGGGAGGCGACCCGGACGCCGGGCTGCCCGTCGCCCGCGAACAGCACGTGATCAGCGCCCCGTCCTCGGGCGTGCTGACCCGCCTCGACGCGTACGACGTCGGCGTCGCCGCCTGGCGCCTCGGCGCGGGCCGCGCCCGCAAGGAGGACCCGGTCCAGGCGGGCGCGGGCATCGAGCTGCACGCCAAGCCGGGCGACACGGTGACCGAGGGGCAGCCGCTGCTGACCCTGCACACGGACACCCCCGAGAAGTTCGAGTACGCGCTGAAGGCGCTGCCCGGCTCGTACGACATCGCCCCGGCCGGCACGCCCTTCACCGCCACGCCGGTTGTGCGGGAACGTATCGCCTGACCTGCGGCTTTCCCTTTCGGGTGAACGGGACCGGTGGACCACCACCGGTCCCGTTCGGCATGCGAGCCCGGCCCCACCCGAACGAAAGGTCCCAGGTGACGCACCGATAAGAGGAGACCGCCATGGGCGCACTCACGACCGCATCGGCGAGGCGCGCGGGTACGCGAGGGCCGGTGTCGGCTGTTCCTGCTGCTCGATCCCTGGCACACCGGCCGTCCGAAACCGCGACCCTGTACGGGAGCCGAGCGACGGCACCTACCGGGTCCTGGAAGCGGTCGAGTACGGCGAGACGCCGCCGAAGCCTTTCGGCCAGGCTCTGGACACCGGGATCTTCCCGGTGAGCTGAGGCACACATGCCCGGGCGCCGATGAGTTTCGGGCATCCCGCGGGTCTGCCTGGTGTGGATGCCATGACTCCGAACGCCCTCGTCCTCACCGGCCGCGTCGAGCCCCCAGGCGTCGGTGTCACCGATGGCCTCGGCGCCCAGGGCGCCGAGCAGCGTGGTGAGGTTCCACAGCACGTACAGGGT
>NZ_JBHWZS010000409.1:0-6590 GCF_042728155.1 Streptomyces sp. NPDC060209 | reverse complement strand
GGTCAGGTGCGCGCGCACGGCGGGGCGGTCATGGAGTCGGCGGCGTCACTTGGCGGGCTTCAGCTGCGTGAGCGTCTCGAAGCCGCCCATCTCCAGCCAGTTGCGCCACAGGGCCGGTGCCGTCTTCGGGGCTCCGGCCGCGTCCGACGGCCAGTTCTTCCAGGTCCCGGTGGTGGACTGCGCCCAGAGGCCGTTGTACCAGAGCGGAATGATGGGCATCTCGGTCAGCTGGACGTCCTGGATCTTCGAGACGGCGGCCTTCATGCCCGCCGTGTCATCCGTCTTGACCCCGCCGAGCTCCTGCACCAGCTTCCAGGCCTCCGGGTTCTCGTAACGCCCGAAGTTCACCGTGTTCTGCTGCTTCTGGACCGGCAACTGGAAGATGTAGTCGTAGTACGTCCACGGGGTGTTGGACAGCTGGCGCTCGTTGTTGATGACGAGGTCGAAGTCGCCCTTGCCGCGCTGCTCGTTGAGGGCGTTCTGGTCGGGGAACTCGGTGCTGACCTTGATGCCCGCGTCCTTGGCCCCGGCGGCGATGACCTTGGCCGCCTCCATCCAGTCGGTCCAGCCCGAGGGCACGGCCAGCTTCAGGCTGAGGGCGGAGCCGTCCTTGTTCTCGACGAAGCCGTCGCCGTCCTTGTCCTTGTAGCCGGCGTCCGCGAGCTCCTTCTTCGCCGCGGCGACGTCGTGGGCGAACCCCTTCTCCGCGATGAGCGCCTTGTCGTCGAACTGCTCCCACTGCGGCAGCAGACCGGTCGGGGAGGCCGGCTTGACCAGGTCGCCGTAGACACCCTTGACGATCTTCCCGGTGTCGACGGACGCGGCGAGCGCCCGGCGGAAGGCCGCGTCGTCCATCGGCTTCCTGGTGGTGTTGGGAACCAGCCAGGCGGTGTTGGCGGAGAGCATGTAGGGGGCCTTGTCGTAGTACGACACGACCTTCTTGCTCTTGATCAGCGAGGAAGCGCCGGGCAGGAAGTTGTTGCTGAGGTCCAGCTGGCCCTGACCCAGCTGGCCGATGACCACTTCGTTGCTCGGGTTGGAGACGTCGACGATGTAGCGGGGCGCCGGCGTCATGCCGATCGCCTTGGTGCCCCACCAGTCGTCGCGCCGCTCCCACACGACCCGGTCCTGGCTCTTGCTCTTCAGCTTGTACGCCCCGGTGCCGACCGGCTTGTCGTTGACGCCGTTGAGGATGTCCTCGTCGGTGCGCGAGCTCCAGACGTGCTCGGGGACGATCGGCTGGCCGTAGAGGGTGTAGTCCCACTCCTGGTAGCGGGCCTCCTTGAAGGTGAAGCGGACCGTGGTGTCGTCCACCGCCTTCGCGTCGGACAGCCAGCTCCACAGCGAGTGGAAGGCGGAGGCCTCGATCTTGCCGAGGCCGTAGGAGTACGCGACGTCCTTGGCGGTCAGCGGCTTGCCGTCGGCCCAGGTGACGCCCTGGCGCAGCTTCACCTCGTACGTCCTGTCGTCGGTCCAGCTGCCCGACTCGGCGAGCCAGGGCGTCAGCTCGCCCTCGTTCGGATCGAAGTGGAACAGGGTCTCGTAGACCAGTCCCTTGGTGCCGGTCGCGTGGTCCCAGTTGCGCAGCGGGTTGTAGTTGGCCGGAGGCCCCCACTGGGTGCCGGTCGTGTAGAGCGTCTCGTTGCGCGGCAGCGAACCGCCCTTGCCGACCGGGCCGCCGGTGCCGCCCGTCCCGGAGCCGCCTCCCGTGCACGCGGTCGCGGCGAGTGTGAACACGGCGAGCGCGGTGGTGACCCTCAGCCGGGTACGCGTACCCATAGCCCCTCCTTTTCCCCGCCGTCCCTGCCGAGCGGAGTTACTGAACCGGGTAAGTGCCCGTGAAGGTATGGGTGCCCCGGAGTGCTGTCAAGGGAGCGGGAGCGCTCCCATCCCAGTTTCTGCAAGGGCTTTCGAAGAGGTCTGGACCGCTCCGGGGAAGACAGAGGTCAGGGACCTGCGGCTAAGATGCGCTCCGAACACGAACCGGTTAAGCGAGGTCGCATGTCCAAGCACCGCCCCACGATCGCCGACATCGCGCGCCGCGCCGGGGTATCGAAGGTCGCGGTGTCGTACGCCCTGAACGACCGCCCCGGGGTCTCCCCCGCGACCCGTGCCTCCATCAAGGCCATCGCGCAGGAGATCGGCTGGCGCCCCAACAGCGCGGCCCGCGCCCTCACTCACGCCCGGGCCGACACCGTGGGCCTCGCACTGTCCAGGCCGGCCAGGCTGCTCGGGGTCGAGCCGTTCTTCATGGAACTGATCAGCGGCATCGAGACCGAACTGTCCGCCCGGGGCTGCGCCCTGCTCCTACAGGTCGTCACCGACCCGGCCCAGGAGCTGGAGATGTACCGCCGCTGGTGGGGCGAGGGCCGGGTGGACGGGGTGTTCCTCGCCGACGTGCGCTCCCCCGATCCGCGCATCGAGGGCGTCGCCGAGCTGGGCATGCCCGCCGTCGTGATCGGCCATCCCTCGGCGGCCGGGGCCCTCACCCCCGTGTGGTCGGACGACTCGGCGGCGCTGCGGGACACCCTGACGTATCTGTCCGCGCTCGGCCATCGCTCCGTCGCGCGGGTCGCCGGGCTGCCGGAGCTGATCCACACCCAGCTGCGCGACCGCGCCCAGCGCGAGATCAGCACCGAACTCGGGCTGGACGAGCCGGTGGTGGTGCACACCGACTACTCCGGAGAGGAGGGCGCGCACGCCACCCGGCGGCTGATCAGCTCGGCCTCACGGCCGACCGCCGTCATCTACGACAACGACATCATGGCCGTCGCCGGGCTCTCGGTGGCCCAGGAGATGGGGCTGGACGTACCCGCCGACCTCTCGCTCGTCGCCTGGGACGACTCCCAGCTCTCCCGCGTCGTACGTCCTCCGCTGACCGCGCTGAGCAGGGACATTCCCGCTTACGGCACCCATGCGGCCCGCACCCTGCTGGCGATGGTGGCCGAGGGATCGGCTCCCGGATTCGAGGACGCGGCGGCCCGTCTGGTGCCCCGCGGATCCACCGCCCCGCCCCGCTGAGCGACCGACGCGACTCGGGGTAGCTCTCCTACCTCAGGACTACGCGACCGCCCGGTGGATGCGACTCAAGAGGGCCCCGGAACGGGCACGAGGGCTGACGACCCGGCACGCCGCGGCGGCGAGGATGAAGGGGTCCCCGCGAACCTGTCGCCGAAACTGGAGTACCCCTGTGACCACCACCACCGTTCACCGCACCACCGCGGTCGCCGCCCGCGCGACGGAGCTGTCGAAGGTCTACGGCCAGGGTGAGACCCAGGTCGTCGCCCTCGACCGGGTGACCGTGGACTTCCCGCAGGGGGAATTCACCGCGATCATGGGCCCGTCGGGTTCCGGGAAGTCCACCCTGATGCACTGCGTGGCCGGCCTCGACAGCTTCAGCAGCGGCTCCGTGCGCATCGGTGAGACCGAGCTGGGGACGCTGAAGGACAAGCAGCTCACCCAGCTGCGCCGGGACAAGATCGGCTTCATCTTCCAGGCCTTCAACCTGCTGCCCACGCTGACCGCGCTGGAGAACATCACTCTGCCGATGGACATCGCCGGCCGTAAGCCCGATGCCGCCTGGCTCCAGAAGGTCATCGACATGGTGGGCCTCTCGGAGCGGCTGAAGCACCGCCCCACGGAGCTCTCCGGCGGCCAGCAGCAGCGCGTCGCGGTGGCGCGCGCCCTGGCTTCGCAGCCGGAGATCATCTTCGGTGACGAGCCGACCGGCAACCTCGACTCCCGCTCCGGCGCCGAGGTCCTCGGCTTCCTGCGCAACTCGGTGCGCGAGCTCGGCCAGACGGTGGTGATGGTGACCCACGACCCGGTGGCCGCCTCCTACGCGGACCGCGTGGTCTTCCTCGCGGACGGCGCGGTCGTCGACCAGATGCTGCACCCCACCGCCGAAGGGGTCCTCGACCGGATGAAGGCGTTCGACGCGAAGGGCCGCACCAGCTGACGCGACTGCTGCCGCACCGCCCTTCCGCACTCCGAACTCCCCCCAGGAATTGACGACATGTTCCGTACCGCCGTGCGCAATGTGCTTGCGCACAAGGCCAGACTGCTGATGACCGTGCTCGCCGTGATGCTCGGCGTCGCCTTCGTCTCCGGCACCCTGGTCTTCACCGACACCCTCGGCAACGCCTTCCGCAACCAGTCCGCAAAGAGCTACGACGACGTCGCCGTCGCCGTCAAGACCTGGGCCGAGCGCGGCGACGAAGAGACCCGCGGCATCGACGAGGCCACGCTCAAGAAGATCCAGGACCTCGACGGGGTGGCCGGGGCCACCGGACGCGTCTCCGGATTCGCCGGCGTCGCCGACACCGGCGGCAAGCTCATCGGCGACGGCTGGTCAAACACCGGCTCGAACTTCTCGCCCGGCGCCGACGGCAAGGACGCGCAGTACACGTTCACCGACGGCACGGGGCCGGTCGAGGCCGGGCAGATCGCCCTCGACAGGACCAGCGCGGACAAGGGCGCGTACCGCGTCGGCGAGAAGGTCCGGGTCGCCACCAACGGGCCGGTGAAGGAGTACACCCTCTCCGGTGTCTTCACCACCGAGGACGGCGCCGTGAACGCGGGCGGCAGCCTGGTCCTGTTCGACACCGAGGTCGCCCAGCAGCTCTATCTGCGGCCCGGGGAGTTCAAGGACGTCACCGTGACCGCCGCGGCCGGCGCGTCCGACCAGCAGCTGCTGGACGCCGTGAAGCCCCTCGTCCCGGAGACCGCCGAAGCCAAGACGGGCGCGGCCCTCGCGGACGAGGAGGCCGAGATGACCGAGTCCGGCCTCAAGAGCCTCAACGCGATGCTGCTGGCCTTCGCGGCCATCGCGCTCTTCGTCGGCGTGTTCCTGATCGCCAACACGTTCACCATGCTCATCGCCCAGCGCACCAAGGAACTCGCCCTGATGCGCGCCGTCGGCGCCTCCCGCCGGCAGGTCAAGCGGGCCATCCTGCTCGAAGCCGGTGTGGTCGGTGTGATCGCCTCGGTGATCGGCTTCCTCCTCGGCGTCGGCCTCGCGACGGGACTGCGCTCCGCGATGGGCATGTTCGGCGGGAAGATCCCGGCCGGTCCGCTGGTCATCTCCCCCACCGCGGTCGTCTCCGCGTTCGCCGTCGGTGTGCTGATCACCGTGTTCGCCGCCTGGCTGCCCGCCCGCCGGGCCGCCAAGATCCCGCCGGTGGCGGCGATGAGCAGCGTGCACGCGGTGGCCAGCACCAAGTCGCTGGTCGTGCGGAACTCGATCGGCGGGGTACTCACCCTGCTCGGATCCGCCGCGATCGTCGCCGGTGCCGCTCAGGGCGACGAGAACGGCCGGTGGCTCCTCGGTGGCGGGGCCTTCCTCGCCCTCATCGGTGTCATCGTGCTCATCCCGCTGCTCTCACGGCCGGTGATCGCCCTGGCGCGTCCGCTGCTGGGGAGGCTCTTCGGGGTGTCCGGCAAGCTGGCCGCGCAGAACGCGGTCCGCAATCCGCGCCGCACCGGAGCCACCGCCTCCGCCCTGGCGATCGGGCTCACCCTGGTCACCGGCATCTCCGTGCTGGGCGTCACGCTCGGCCAGGCCATCGACAAGATGACGACGGACAACATCCGGGCCGACTACATGGTCTCGATGGCCAGCGGTGACTCCCTCGACGAGACGGCTCTCACCGCCCTGCGCAAGGCCGACGGGGTCGCGGCGGCCTCCCCCCAGCGGTCCGTCTGGTTCTACGCCGGCAAGGACGAGGAGGCTGTCTCGGCCTCCGGGGTCACCCCGGGCGACGTCGAGAAGGTCTTCGACCTGAAGACGGTCTCCGGGTCGCTGTCCTCCCTGAAGGACGGCGAGATCGCCGTCGACCGCAAGACCGCGAAGTCGCACGGCTGGAAGACCGGCGACAGCGTCCCCGTGACGTTCCAGGACGAGAAGAAGGAGACGCTGAAGGTCGGCGCGCTCTACGAGGGCAACGAGTTCCTCTCCCCGGTCCTGATCCCCGAGGCCGTCGTCGACCCGCACGAGAGCCTCTCCGACATCCGCGAGATCTGGCTGACCATGGACGGCGGCCAGAGCGACGCCAACGAGAAGGCCGTGATCAACGCGCTCGGCGACAACCCGGCGATGAGCGTCATGGACCGCCAGGGCATCCGGGACATGTTCGGCGGGTTCATCAACACCGCGCTGAACATCATGTACGCGCTGCTGGCGATGGCCCTGGTGATCGCCGTCCTCGGGGTGGTCAACACGCTGGCCATGTCGGTCTTCGAACGCCAGCAGGAGATCGGCATGCTGCGGGCGATCGGCCTGGACCGGCGCAGGGTCAAGCGCATGATCCGGCTGGAGGCAGTCGTCATCTCGCTCTTCGGAGCGGTGGTCGGAGTCGCCCTCGGTACGTTCCTCGGCTGGGCGATCGGGAAGAGCCTGTCCGCCGACATCCCCGGCTACGCCCTGGTCATCCCGTGGGACCGGCTCGCGCTCTTCCTGGTGCTGGCAGGACTCGTGGGCGTGCTGGCCTCGCTGTGGCCCGCCCGCAGCGGCGCGAAGCTCAACATGCTGACGGCGATCAAGACGGAGTAGACGAGGAACGCGTAAGGGCCGGTACCCGCGGTGCGGGTAC
>NZ_JBHWZS010000408.1:0-6628 GCF_042728155.1 Streptomyces sp. NPDC060209 | reverse complement strand
GCTGGGGAGCATCCGGGCCCTCGTTGTCACGTTCCGCGTCGTTACGGGAGCTGCGCCGCCCGCGCCTCGCGCCGGTTGTCACGGAAGGTGTTCACCCGCCGTGCCGTGGCGAAGAGCGGGATCACCGCCCCCAGGACGACCTGGAGCGCGCAGCCGGTCTGCAGGAGCAGCTGACCGCCGGGGGCGTCGAACGCCCAGGCGGCGAGCAGCCCCATCGCAGCCACGATCCAGCTGAGCATCGCCACCGCGAGGACGCCTCGCGGCTTCGGGTACTCGACCCGGCTGACCATCAGCCACGCCACCCCGATGATCGCGAGGAGCGTCGGCACGAAGGGCAGCTCCAGGAGCACGATCGAGACGACCGTGAGCGCTCCGAAGGGGCTTGGCATGCCCTGGAACATGCCGTCCTTCAAGGTCACGCACGAGAACCGCGCAAGCCTGAGCACCACCGCCAGCAGCACCACGATCGCCGCGAGCGCCGACACCCTCTGGTGTGCGTCGTCCGCGACCATGCCGTACACCAGGACGAAGTACGCCGGTGCGAGGCCGAAGCTGATCAGGTCGGAGAGGTTGTCCAGCTCCGCACCCATCGGCGAGGAACGCAGCTTGCGTGCCACGAGCCCGTCGAAGAGGTCGAACACCGCCGCCATGAGCATGAGGATCACGGCGGTGGCAGCGGAGTGCCGGGCCATGCCCGACTCGTCACTGCCGGTGAGGTGCGGGATGAGGATCCCCGTGGTGGTGAAGTACACCGCCATGAAGCCACAGGTGGCGTTACCGAGAGTGAGGGTGTCCGCTATCGACAGCCGCATCGAGAGCGGCATGTCCTCGGCGTCGTCCTGCTCCTCGGCCTCGGGAACCCAGCTCGCCTGAGTGTCTGGATCAATCACGGTCAATTCGAGTCACCCCCGCGGTCGTGGCCTGGCCGACCTCGACCGCGACATCGACACCTTCCGGAAGGTAGATGTCCACGCGCGAGCCGAAGCGGATCAGACCGATGCGTTCGCCCTGCTCCACCTTCGTGCCCTGCGGGATGTAGGGGACGATGCGACGGGCGACCGCTCCCGCGATCTGCACCATCTCGATGTCGCCGAGCTCGGTGTCGAAGTGCCAGACAACGCGCTCGTTGTTCTCGCTCTCCTTGTTGAACGCCGGGACGAACCCGCCCGGGATGTGCTCGACCGAGGTCACGGTGCCGGCCAGCGGAGCCCGGTTGACGTGAACATTCAGCGGGCTCATGAAGATCGCGACGCGGGTGCGCCCGTCCTTCCACGGCATGATGCTCTGCACCACGCCGTCGGCGGGTGAGATGACGCGGCCCTGGGTGATCTCGCGCTCGGGGTCGCGGAAGAACCACAGCATGCCCGCCGCGAGCGCGGTGGTGGGCACGGCCACGGCGGCCCAGCGTCCGGACTTGCGGGCCCGGGCAAGGCTGAGTGCCGCGGTGGCGACGGTCGGGAGGAGCCACGGCGATGCTCCGCGGGCGAGGCGGACCCCGCCGCGCGTTGCAGGGATTTGGCTGTCGGGCATGGATGACCTTCGTAGCGGATGATGCCGCGCTGGCAACGGGGGGACGGCGGCTTTCCGGCGATGCTATCGGGTGCGAGCGGCAACTGGGCAAGCCAGCAGCCGAGTCGGACAGCTGAAAGGCTCCGGACGAGGTTGACAGGGTGTGATGTTCTTCGCCACCAAATCACCTCGAAAGGTACATTTCAGCCCTGGAGCCGGTACTCCTCGAGCAGCCGGCGACCGATGATCATTTTCTGGATCTCGGCGGTACCTTCACCGATCAGCAGCATCGGAGCCTCGCGGTAGAGGCGCTCGATCTCGTACTCCTTGGAGAAGCCGTAGCCGCCGTGGATACGGAAGGCGTCCTCGACGACTTCCTTGCAGTACTCGGAGGCGAGGTACTTCGCCATCCCTGCCTCCAGGTCGTTCCGCTCCCCGGAGTCCTTTTTGCGCGCTGCATTCACCATCATCGCATGAGCGGCTTCGACCTTGGTGGCCATTTCGGCCAGTTTGAACTGGATCGCCTGGTGCTGGGCGATCGGCTTTCCGAAGGTCTGACGCTGCTGGGCGTACGACACGCCCAGTTCGAACGCACGTTGTGCGACGCCGCAGCCACGCGCGGCAACATTTACCCGCCCGACCTCGACGCCGTCCATCATTTGGTAAAAACCTCGGCCGGTGGTGCCGCCCAGCACACGATTGGCCGGAATGCGTAGTCCGTCCATGATGAGCTCGGTCGTGTCGACGCCCTTGTAACCCATCTTGTCGATCTTCCCCGGGATCGTGAGACCGGGACGGACCTCTCCGAAGCCCGCCTCCTTCTCCACCAGGAAAGTCGTCATCGACTTGTGCGGGGCCGTGCCCTCGGGGTGTCCTTCGTCACTCCGGCACAGTACGGCGACCAACGTGGACGTGCCGCCGTTCGTCAGCCACATCTTCTGGCCGTTGAGGACGTACTCGTCGCCGTCCCTGACGCCCTTGGACGAGATCGCGGAGACGTCGGAGCCCAGCGCCGGCTCGGACATCGAGAACGCGCCCCGCACCTCGCCCAGCGCCATCCGCGGCAGGAACGTGTCCTTCTGCTCCTGCGTGCCGTGCTGCTTGAGCATGTAGGCCACGATGAAGTGCGTGTTGATGATGCCCGACACGCTCATCCAGCCCCGGGCGATCTCCTCGACGCACAGCGCGTACGTGAGGAGCGACTCGCCCAGACCGCCGTACTCCTCCGGGATCATCAGCCCGAACAGGCCGAGCTCCTTGAGTCCTTCGACGATGTCCGCCGGATACTCGTCCCGGTGCTCCAGCTGGGTGGCGACAGGAATGATCTCCTTGTCGACGAAATCCCGTACCGTGGAGAGAATTTCCTGCTGGATATCCGTCAGACCGGCGGTCTGCGCGAGTCGGCTCATGGCTACTTCTCCACGTTCTTGCTCGACGGCTGATTGAGCTCGGGGCGGCCCGGCTGCTCTCCGCCGCGCTCCTTGATGTACGTCTCGGTGGGGACCATCACCTTGCGGCGGAACACGCAGACCAGCGTGCCGTCCTGCTTGTAGCCCTTTGTCTCCACGTAGACGATGCCGCGGTCGCTCTTCGACCTCGACGGCGTCTTGTCGAGCACGGTCGTCTCGCCGTAGATGGTGTCGCCGTGGAAGGTCGGCGCGACGTGCTTCAGCGACTCCACCTCCAGATTGGCGATCGCCTTTCCGGAGACGTCCGGAACCGACATGCCGAGCAGCAGCGAATAGATGTAGTTGCCGACTACGACGTTCTTCCCGAAATCGGTCGTCTTCTCGGCGTAGTTGCTGTCCATGTGCAGCGGATGGTGATTCATGGTCAGCAGGCAGAAGAGGTGGTCGTCGTATTCCGTGACCGTTTTTCCGGGCCAGTGCTTGTAGACGGCACCGACCTCGAACTCCTCGTAAGTGCGTCCGAACTGCATGGTCAGGCCTCCGGAGCTTCGAACTTGGAGGTGCGCTGCATGCCGGCCGCGCGGCCCTTGCCCGCGATGACCAGGGCCATCTTGCGGCTGGCCTCGTCGATCATCTCGTCGCCGAGCATCGCCGAGCCCTTCTTGCCGCCCTCCTCCGAGGTGCACCAGTCGTACGCGTCGAGGATGAGCTCGGCGTGGTCGTAGTCCTCCTGCGAGGGCGAGAACACCTCGTTCGCCGCGTCGACCTGACCGGGGTGCAGCACCCACTTGCCGTCGAAGCCCAGCGCCGCCGCGCGGCCCGCGACCTCGCGGTACGCGTCCACGTCGCGGATCTGGAGGAACGGGCCGTCGATGGCCTGCAGGTCGTGCGTGCGGGCCGCCATCAGGATGCGCATCAGGATGTAGTGGTACGCGTCCGCCGGGTAACCGGGCGGCTGCTGGCCGACGACCAGGGTCTTCATGTTGATGGAGGCCATGAAGTCGGCCGGGCCGAAGATCAGGGTCTCCAGACGCGGGGAGGCGGCGGCGATGTCGTCGATGTTCACCAGGCCCTTGGCGTTCTCGATCTGCGCCTCGATGCCGATCCGTCCGACCTCGAAGCCCATCGTCTTCTCGATCTGGGTCAGCAGCAGGTCCAGCGCGACGACCTGCTGCGCGTCCTGGACCTTCGGCAGCATGATGCAGTCGAGGTTCGGGCCCGCGCCCTCCACGACGGTGATGACGTCGCGGTAGGTCCAGTGCGTCGTCCAGTCGTTCACCCGCACGACCCGGGTCTTGCCCGTCCAGTCGCCGTTGTTGAGCGCGTCGACGATGTGGTGCCGGGCGCCCTCCTTGGCGAGCGGCGCGCACGCGTCCTCCAGGTCCAGGAACACCTGGTCTGCCGGGAGACCCTGGGCCTTCTCCAGGAACCGCGGGTTCGAGCCCGGCACGGCCAGACAGGAACGGCGCGGGCGCAGACGGTTCACGGGGGCGGAGTCGTGCGCGGCGGAGCCGCCCGGAATCGGGGTGGCGGCGGGCGACGGGCTGGGCGTGGTCATGCGGGGACCTCCAGAGGGTCGAGCTTGTTCGCTTTCCGGATCTCGTCGACGATACGGCCGATGATCTCGGTGATGCCGAAGTCCTTCGGGGTGAAGACGGCGGCGACGCCGGCGGAGATGAGGGCCTGCGCGTCGGCCGGGGGGATGATGCCGCCGGCGATCACCGGAATGTCCGGTGCACCGGCCTCGCGCAGTCGGTTGAGCACGTCCGGCACCAGCTCGGCGTGCGAGCCGGACAGGATGGACAGGCCGACGCAGTGCACGTCCTCGGCCAGAGCGGCGTCGGTGATCTGCTCGGGCGTCAGCCTGATGCCCTGGTAGACCACTTCGAAGCCGGCGTCCCTGGCCCGCACGGCGATCTGCTCGGCGCCGTTGGAGTGCCCGTCGAGGCCGGGTTTGCCGACCAGCAGGCGCAGTCGTCCGACGCCCAGGTCGTCGGCGGTGCGGGCGACCTTCTCACGGACCAGCGCGAGCGGGGTCCCCGCCTCCGCGGTGACGGCCACCGGCGCGGACGAGACGCCCGTCGGCGCCCTGAACTCACCGAACACATCGCGCAGGGCCCAGGACCACTCACCCGTGGTGACGCCCGCCCGAGCGCACTCGACGGTCGCCTCCATCATGTTCTCGGTGCCCGCCGCCGCCTTCTTCAAGGCCGTCAGCGCCTCGGTGGCACGGGCCTCGTCGCGGTTGTCGCGCCACTCGTGCAGCGCGGCGACGACCCTGGCCTCGTTCTCGGGGTCCACCGTCATGATCGCGGCGTCGAGGTCGGCGGTCAGCGGGTTCGGTTCGGTCGTCTCGTAGATGTTGACGCCGACGATCTTCTCCTCGCCGCCCTCGATCCGGGCCCGCCGCGCCGCGTGCGAGGACACCAGCTCCGACTTGAGATAGCCGGACTCCACGGCGGCCATCGCGCCGCCCATCTGCTGGATCCGGTCGATCTCGGCCAGCGACTCGGTCACCAGCTCGTCGACCTTGGCCTCGATGACATGCGAACCGGCGAAGATGTCCTCGTACTCCAGCAGATCGCTCTCGTGCGCCAGCACCTGCTGGATACGGAGCGACCACTGCTGGTCCCAGGGACGCGGCAGCCCCAGCGCCTCGTTCCAGGCCGGCAGCTGCACCGCGCGGGCGCGGGCGTCCTTGGAGAGCGTGACGGCCAGCATCTCCAGCACGATGCGCTGGACGTTGTTCTCCGGCTGCGCCTCGGTGAGCCCCAGGGAGTTGACCTGTACGCCGTAGCGGAAGCGGCGCTGCTTGGGGTTCGCGATGCCGTACCGCTCGCGCGTGACCCGGTCCCAGATGCGCCCGAAGGCGCGCATCTTGCACATCTCCTCGATGAAGCGGACGCCCGCGTTCACGAAGAAGGAGATGCGGGCGACGACGTCCCCGAACCTCTCCTCGGGCACCTGCCCGGAGTCGCGCACGGCGTCGAGTACCGCTATGGCCGTCGACATGGCGTACGCGATCTCCTGGACCGGAGTGGCCCCCGCCTCCTGCAGGTGGTAGCTGCAGATGTTGATCGGGTTCCACTTCGGGATGCGGTTGACCGTGTACGTGATCATGTCGGTCGTCAGCCGCAGCGAGGGTCCCGGCGGGAAGACGTGCGTCCCCCGCGACAGGTACTCCTTCACGATGTCGTTCTGCGTCGTGCCCTGGAGCTTGTCGGGGTCCGCGCCCTGCTCCTCCGCGACCACCTGGTACAGCGCCAGCAGCCACATCGCGGTCGCGTTGATCGTCATCGAGGTGTTCATCTGCTCCAGGGGGATGTCCTGGAACAGCCGCCGCATGTCACCGAGGTGCGAGACGGGCACGCCGACCCGGCCCACCTCGCCGCGGGCGAGGACGTGGTCGGGGTCGTAGCCGGTCTGCGTGGGCAGATCGAAGGCGACCGAGAGACCCGTCTGGCCCTTGGCGAGGTTGCGCCGGTAGAGCTCGTTGGACGCCTCGGCGGTCGAGTGACCGGCGTACGTCCGCATGAGCCACGGACGGTCCTTCTGACGTTCGGTCATCGTGGACCTCAGACGTTGCGGAAGCGGTTGATGGCGTCGATGTGCTGCTCGCGGAGTTCGGCGTCGCGCACGCCGAGGCCTTCGGCGGGGGCCAGCGCCAGCACGCCGACCTTGCCCTGGTGCAGGTTGCGGTGGACGTCGTA
>NZ_JBHWZS010000407.1:0-6673 GCF_042728155.1 Streptomyces sp. NPDC060209 | reverse complement strand
GCGCTCTTCCGCGCGGTCCACGCCCGTCCGCTCGGCATGATCGCCGCCGGATTCCTGCTGGTCTCCGGCGGCTGCGGGATCGCCCGGGACCTCCACAACAAGTGGCTGGAAAACTTCGGTGAGGCGCCGACCGAGCAACAGCTCGTCATGCTCACCTCGTTCCTCTTCGCCTTCGCCGGGGCGACGGCGCTGCTCGTCCTGGCGCGCAGGGGCTTCGAGAGCACCGACCAGCCGAACCATGGGTACGGCGGCTACGGCTACCCGCAGGCCGGCACGCCCGGCTACGGCTACCCGCAGGGCGGCACACCGGGCTACGGCTACCCCCAGGGCGGCACGCCCGGCTACGGCTACCCGCAGAGCGGCGGCGGACCCGGTTCCCCGCCACCGCCCGCGTCCCCGCCGCCCGGCTGGTGACAGCCCCGGTCACGGCCGGGGAAGGCCCAGGGACCGCCTGAGGAAGTCCACCTGGAGCAGCAGCAGATTCTCGGCGACCTGCTCCTGAGGGGTCATGTGTGTGACCCCGCTCAGCGGCAGCACCTCGTGCGGGCGTCCGGCGGACAGCAGCGCGGAGGAGAGCCGCAGCGCGTGGGCGACCACCACGTTGTCGTCGGCCAGGCCGTGGACGATCATCATCGGCCGCACCCCCTCGGCCGGCTCGGAGAGCCCCTCGTCGGTCACCAGGGAGTTGCGGGCGTACACCTCGGGCTGCTTCGCCGGGTCGCCGAGATAGCGCTCGGTGTAGTGGGTGTCGTACAGCCGCCAGTCCGTCACCGGTGCGCCGACGACGGCCGCGTGGAAGACGTCGGGGCGGCGCAGCACCGCGAGCGCCGAGAGATAGCCGCCGTACGACCAGCCGCGCATGGCCACCTTCGAGAGGTCCAGCGGGAAGCTGCCGGCCAGGGCGTGCAGCGCCTCGACCTGGTCGTCGAGGGTGAGGGTGAGGTCGTCCCGCACCGCCTTCTCCCAGCCGGGCGAACGGCCCGGCGCGCCCCGGCCGTCCGCGACGATCACGGCGAAACCGTGGTCCGCGAACCACTGGGACGTGAGGTGCGGATTGTGGGCGGCGACCACCCGGCGGCCGTGCGGGCCGCCGTAGGGATCCATCAGGACCGGAAGCGGGCCGTCCGATTCCTGGTACCCGGTGGGGAGCAGCACGGCGCACGGGATCCGCCGTGCGCCCCCCTCCGTCAGATGGACGTTCGCGGCCAGGACCGGCTCCTGGGCGAGATTCGCCACGGAGGCGATCCGCTTGCCGTCCCGCAGCACCCGCACGGCCGTTCCCGGGTGCTCCAGGGACGCCGACAGCAGGACCGTCACACCTCCCGCGCGCACCGCGGAGTGCACCCCGGCGCCCTCGCTGACGCGCTCCACACCCAGTTCGTTGACCCGGTACACATGGCTCTGACCCGTCTCCGGGGCAGCGGCGCCCTCGCCCGCGGTCGCCTGCACCAGGATGTCCGACTCCCCGATGTCCAGCACCGCCTGGATGTGCAGCTGGCCACCGGTGAGCGGCCGGTCGCCGACCGAGAGCACCCGCGCGCCCCCCTCGTCGGCGACCCGCACGAGCCGGCCGTCGGGCGCCCAGGCGGGCACCCCGGCGAAAAGATCAAGCCACACATCGTCCTCGTCGACATGCACCGTGCGGGTCACGCCGCTCTCGGTGTCGACGGCCAGATACACCTGGCTGCGCTGGTCACGGGCCTGCACCAGAAGCAGCGGGGCGCCGTGCGAGGACCAGTGCACCCGCGCCAGATAGGGAAAGCGGGACCGGTCCCAGACGATCTCCGTGCGGGCCCCGTCCAGATCCGTCACGAAGAGCCGCACCTCGGCGTTGGCCGTTCCCGCCGCCGGATAGCCCACTTCGGAGGGCTTGCTCCCGGGGTGCGCCGGATCGGCGATCCACCACCGCTGTACGGCGCTGTCGTCGACCCGCGCCACCAGCAGGCGGTCCGATTCCGGCGACCACCAGAAACCGCGGTAGCGGCTCATCTCCTCGGCCGCGACGAACTCCGCGAGGCCGTACGAGGTGTGGGCGTCCTCCGGCTCCGCGACCGGCCTGTCGCCGTCACCGTCCGCCCCCACCACACGCAGCGCGCCCCGCGCGACGTACGCGATGTGCCGGCCGTCGGGGGAGGGGCGCGGGTCGATCACCGGGCCCGGCACCGGCAGGGCGCGCGCCGTGCCCGCCCTCAACTCGGCGACGTACGCCTTGCCGGAGAGCGCGAAGGCCGCCAACTCCACTGCGTCGTCCACCGCGTAGCCCACGATGCCCGCCGATCCCTCCCTGGTCCGCTCGCGCCGCGCCCTCTCCTGCGGTGACAGCTTCTCCGCCGAACCGCCCAGCAGGGCGTCAGGGTCGGCCGCGACGCGCTCCTCGCCCGTCCCGGTGTCCAGCACCAGGAGCCGGTTCGTCCGGTCGGTGCCGGAGGCCGACCTGAGGAAGAGCACCCGCGTCCCATCCGGTGAGACGGTGAAGGCCCGGGGTGCGCCGAGAGTGAACCGCTGGGTCCGGGCGTGCTGGCGGGGAAAAGACAGCTTCTGCGAGGTCATGGCTCCGAACCTAGCCCGCGACGGGCGGTCCGTGCGCCCCTCGTGCTGCTGTGCCCCGATCAATGCGTCGGCACGGATAGTTATGATCCGTAGCGCTCGGTGGGTATGAACCTGCTGGCTCCATGTGTGCTGCCTGTCCCGACCGTACTGATGGAGGTGAACCGCCGTGGCACTCTCGATTTCGGCGGTGGTGCTGCTGGCGATCGTCGTCTTCCTGCTGATCCGGAAATCCGGACTCAAGGGCGGACACGCGGTGGTCTGCATGTTGCTCGGGTTCTACCTCGCGAGCTCGTCGATCGCCCCGACCATCTCGGAGGTGACGTCGAACGTGGCAGGCATGATCGGGGGAATCAAATTCTGACGGATGCGCCGCCGGGCGCCCCGGACACCGTGGGGCGTTCGGCCCGCGGAGCGGCCTGCTCGTAGGGTGGTCCCATGAAGGACCTCCCTGCCCGCCGTCTGCTCCTGGTGCACGCGCACCCCGACGACGAGTCGATCAACAACGGCGCCACCATGGCCAGGTACGCGGCCGAGGGCGCGCACGTCGCCCTGGTGACATGCACCCTCGGCGAGGAGGGTGAGGTCATCCCACCGGACCTCGCGCATCTCGCCGCGGACCGGGACGGCGGCCTGGGTGACCACCGAATCGGCGAACTCGCCGCCGCGATGCGGGAGCTCGGGGTCACCGACCACCGGTTCCTGGGCGGCCCCGGCCGCTTCCACGACTCCGGAATGATGGGCACCGAGCAGAATCACCGGCCCGGTGCCTTCTGGGCCGCCGACCTCGACGAGGCGGCCGGCCACCTCGTCGGAGTGATCCGCTCCCTGCGCCCCCAGGTCCTCGTCACGTACGACCCCGACGGCGGCTACGGCCACCCCGACCACATCCAGGCGCACCGCGTCGCGATGCGCGCGGCGGAGCTGGCCGCCGATGCCGCGCACGACGCCGGCGCCGGAACCCCGCACACCGTCGCCAAGATCTACTGGAACCGGGTACCCCGCTCGGTGGCCGAGGATGCCTTCGCGCGGCTGCGTGACACCGCCCCCGACGCCTTCCCGGGGATCGCCGCGGTCGACGACGTACCCGGGGTCGTGGACGACGCGGAGATCACGGCTGAGATCGACGGCTCGGAGTACGCGGCGGCGAAGACCGCCGCCATGCGGGCGCACGCCACCCAGATCGCCGTGGACGGACCGTTCTTCGCTCTTTCGAACGACCTCGGCCAGCCCGTCTTCACCACCGAGTACTACGAGTTGGTGCGAGGCGCCCCGGGCGGGGACGATGGTGCCCGGGAGCACGACCTCTTCGCGGGCGTGCCGGACGCGGCCCTCGCACCGGGAGCACGGACATGAGCAGCAGGCAGAGGCAGCGCGCCTCGTCACAGTCGCCGCGTACCAACGCCCCGCCCAGGAGCCCTGAGGCCACCGGCCTGGCGGCGCCGCCGAACCCCCGGCGGATCCCGCTCTACGTGGGACTCGCCGTGCTGGGCGCGGCCGTCGGACTCGCCGGCACCCTGGTCCAGGCGGCCCTGTTCCCGGGCGGGTTGCTGCTCGCGCTCGCCGCGTCGGCGGGGCTGTTCTACGGCGGCCGGGCGCTGACCAGGACACAGCTGGGCGCGCTGGTGCCGGCGGTGGGATGGTTCATCGCCGTCATCCTCCTTCTCGGCGGGCGGCCCGAGGGCGACTACGTCTTCGGTCAGGAGATCGGCCTGGCACTCTTCATGCTCGGAGGGATGGCCGTGGCTGTGATGTGTGCCACGATGTCGCGGCTGCCGTATCCGGCCAACGACACCGGCCGACCTGGCACGTGATGTGGTATGTCCGCTCCCGGATTGCCCCTCCGCGCAGCGGTGGGTGCATCCTTGTTTCCCCCGGGCGCGGAGAGTCTTACGGCGGCGGCCAGTATGGTGGTGCGCGCGCCGAGCCGTCCCCTGGCCTGCGGCATGGGGGAAGTACGGGCGGCGGAGCCAATCGGGAGAACCTGCTTTGAGTCGTGAAACTGACAGTTCGTCCTCCGGGCCCCAGGGGCGCGGCGGAGCCGCGTATCCATCGGGTACGCCGCCGTACGGATCACGCCAGTATCCGTCGCTGCACCCGTCTCAGGACGGGCCGGAGGAGACTCCGGAGCCTGCGGACCCGCCTCAGCCCGAGGAGCCCAGAACAGAGACGACACTGACGACGCGTATCCGGATCAACATCCCGGGCTCGCGTCCGATCCCGCCTGTCGTCATGCGTACGCCGATGAGTGAGACGGACGCGTCCGGCGGGCGCCCGGCATCCGAGCGGACCGGTAGCACCCCGAGGCCCGGCGCGCCCGCGCCGTCGTCCGGTGGGGCGCCCGACGCCGGCCCGGCCGCGGAGGCCCCGGCCGAGAAGCCGGGCAGGGAGAAGAGCGGCAGCGACTGGTTCGCGCCGCGCAAGACCCCGGCCCCCGTCCCGGGTACCGGTGCGGCTCCCGCCGCTTCGGCTCCGGGAGCGCCCGGCCCCGGTCACGGCCCCGGCCCGGGCCCCGGTGGGGCCTCCGCCGGCGGTCCTCCCGGCGCGGGCCGTGATGCCGGCGGTCCGACGCCGCCCCGCACGGACTCGCCGTACTTCTCGGACGGTCCGCAGCAGCCCGGCGACCGGGGCGGCGCCCCCCGTCCGGGCCGCAGCGCCCTCGACGACCTCGACGCCGGTCCGCGGCCCACGCCGAACCCCGGCATGCGGCCGCCGGGCGGCCCGGGTCCCTCCGGGCCCACCACCGGCCCGGTCACCGGGAGTTCGTCCCTGACGCCGAACCTCGACCGCCTTCCCGGCGCGCCCGGCCAGGGCGCTCCCGGCGGCCCCGTCGGCCCCCGGCCGGGCGGACCCGGCGGCGTACCCCCGCGGATGTCGGACGACACCGCGATCCTGACGCCGCAGGCACCCGCGCCCGCCCCCGGGTCCGGCTCCGGCGGCAATGTCTCCGGAGACACGCTGACCAGCGGCATCCCCGTCATCCCCTCGGAGCCCCGCTCGGCGTTCCCGGGCGGCCCCGGAGGGATCCGGCCGCCCGAGGGCCCCATGGGCGGCCGGCCGGGCGAGGCGGGTGCCCCGGCACCCGCTCCCGCCCCCCGGCCCGCTCCGAAGGCCGCGCCGCCCGCCAAGAAAGGCCGTTCCAAGCTGGTCCTGCTGGGCGTGGGTGTCTTCGTGCTGTTCGGGGTCGCCTACGGCGCCGGCCTGCTGATGAACCACTCCGAGGTTCCCAAGGGCACCACCGTGCTCGGCGTCGACATCGGCGGGGGCACGAAGGAGGAGGCGGTCACCAAGCTCGACACCGCCCTCGGCAAGCGGGCCCAGGCGCCTCTGCAGCTGTCCGTGGACGGCAAGAAGGAGAAGCTCGCCCCGGACAAGGCCGGTCTCACCCTGGACAGCCAGGAGACCGTCCGCGGCGCCGCGGGCAGCGACTACAACCCGGTCTCGGTGATCGGCTCCCTGTTCGGCGGGGCGCGCCCCGCCGACCCGGTGATCCCGGTCGACGAGGAGAAGCTCGGGGTCGCGCTGACCGACCTGGCGGGCGTGTCCGGTTCCGCCAACGACGGCACGATCAAGTTCGAGCCGAACAAGGCCGTTGCCGTTCCCGGCAAGGCGGGGAAGTCGCTGGACGTCAACCGGTCGATGATCTCCGTACGCGATGCCTACCGCGCGCAGGTCCAGACCGGTGAGCCGGCCGTCGTCGAACTGCCCGTGGCTGCCACCGAACCCACCATCACCAAGGCCGAACTGGACCGGGCGATGAAGGAGTTCGCCGAGCCGGCGATGTCCGGTCTGATCACCATCAAGGCCGGGCCGAAGGAGATCGACTTCGGCCCCGCCAGGTCCCTGCCGCAGATCCTGTCCATGAAGCCGGTCGACGGCAAGCTGGTCGCGGTCTACGACAGGGAGGCGATCGACACCCTGCTCGACGGCGTCTTCGACGGCGTCATGATCACCAAGGCCGACGGGAAGAAGCACCAGGTCAGCTCGACCGACGTGGCCCAGGCCATGCAGGGCGCGCTGCTCGGCAAGACCTCTGCCGAGCGCACCGTCGCGATCAACCTGAACGGCGAGGGCTGACCGGCCCCGCTACCGCCGTACGACGCCGCCCCTGCCCGGACCTCCGGGC
>NZ_JBHWZS010000406.1:0-6687 GCF_042728155.1 Streptomyces sp. NPDC060209 | reverse complement strand
CACACACAACAAAACACCAACAATCCAGCGTCGAACAGGGCCGCGCGCTCGCCGACTTCACGGGCGGCGCCGCCGTCGTCACCGACGCGGGCGCCAAAGAGTCACCGGCCCCGCCGCCCGACGCCTTCTCGTAGGGCCACGCGCGTCCGGACCCTGCCGGGCTCACGCACTACTGCTCCACGGTCTCCACCATCGGCGGATGGCCGTTCCAGGTGCAGAAGACGGAGACCGTCGCGCCCGCCCCGTCGCTGAAGTCCACCCGGATCCACTCCGGGTTCGTCCACACCTGCATCGACCAGCCCGTCTCCGGCGTTGCCGAGACCAGCTTCGCCGAGTCGTCCTCCAGCTCCAGGACGACCCTGCCGCCACGCGTCGGGTAACTCTTCACATCACCCGCGGCGGCCTGTGGAGCCGAGGTCCTCGCCGGGCTCGGACTCCCGGCCGGCGGGCGGGAGGACGGCCGCCGGGACGGACTGGACGAAGGCGTAGGGGCGGCACGGGAGGCCGTGGCGCTCGGTGAGACCGAGGGCAGGGCGCGGTGCGTCGAGGACGACACCGGCTCGTCCGTCACCTGCCCGCCCCGCGCCCCCACCGAGATCGGAACGGCGCGCGGAGGGTCGTAGACCGTCCCCGACATGACCGTGTGCACACCCCACCACGACAGGGTGACCGCCGCACCCGTGGCGAGCGACCACGCGATCGCGTGTACGAGTCCTCGTTGCATCGGGCACATCCTGCACCACCCGCACAGGCGCTGTCCTGGAGGGGACCCCGTTCCTCCGGATGGGCTACGGTGCGGCGCATGCCTAGTGTGCTCGTGGTCGAGGACGACCAGTTCGTACGTTCCGCCCTCATCCGGCACCTGACCGAGGCCTCGCACACGGTGCGGAGTGTCGGCACCGCGCTCGAAGCGCTGCGCGAGGTCGCGCACTTCCGCTTCGACGTCGTCGTCCTCGATCTAGGGCTGCCCGACCTCGACGGCGCCGAGGCGCTGAAGATGCTGCGCTCCATCACCGACGTACCCGTGATCATCGCGACCGCGCGGGACGACGAGGCCGAGATAGTCAGGCTGCTCAACGACGGTGCGGACGACTACCTGACCAAACCGTTCTCGGTGGAGCACCTCTCCGCCCGCATGGCGGCCGTCCTGCGCCGCACCCGCGGAGCCGGCGCCCAGGCGCCGCCCCCGCGCGTCCTCCAGGTCGGAGGGCTCTCCATCGACCCGCTGCGCCGCCAGGCCGAACTCGACGGCACCGCACTGGATCTGACCCGCCGCGAATTCGACCTGCTGGCCTTCCTCGCGGGCCGCCCCGGCGTCGTCGTCCCGCGCCGCGAGCTGCTGGCCGAGGTCTGGAAGCAGTCGTACGGGGACGACCAGACCATCGACGTCCACCTCTCCTGGCTGCGCCGGAAGCTGGGCGAGACGGCCGCCCGGCCGCGCTATCTGCACACCCTGCGCGGAGTCGGCGTCAAACTCGAACCACCGGCCACGGGACCGTCCGCATGAGATGGGCCCTGGTCAAGGTCTGCCTGGCCGTCACCGCCATGGTCGTGATCGCGTTCGCCGTGCCGCTGGGTCTCGTCATCAAGGAGATGGCCCGCGACCGCGCCTTCTCCGACGCCGAGCGGCAGGCCGCCACCATCGGCCCCACCCTCACGATCACCACCGACCGTGAGGAGCTGACCCGGGCCGTCCTGTCCACCGAGCCCGGCGGCCGGGGGCGCCTCGCGGTCCATGTCCCCGCCGTCGAACCGGGCGGCTCCCGAATGGAGATCGGTACCCGGCGCGCCACCCACGAGGACCTGGAGACCGTCGGCACGTCGGGTCGCGCCTCCATCGCCGACGTCCCCGGCGGCTCCGTGCTGCTCCAGCCCACCGCACTGGGCTCGGGGGGCATCGCCGTCGTGGAGGTCTTCGTGGCCGAGGACGACGTCTCCAACGGCGTCGGCACCGCCTGGCTGGTGCTCGCCGGCGTCGGCATCGCGCTGATCGTCGGCTCGGTGGCCGTGGCCGACCGGCTCGGCGTGCGGATGGTGGAGCCCGCCCAGCGGCTGGCCGGCGCCGCGCAGGACCTGGGGGAGGGGCGGCTGGGGACCAGGGTCCCCGAGGAGGGCCCCACCGAACTCCGGTCCGCCGCAGTCGCGTTCAACTCGATGGCCGACCAGGTGGTCCAGCTCCTGGCCAACGAACGCGAACTGGCCGCCGACCTCTCGCACCGGCTCCGCACCCCGTTGACGGTGCTCCGCCTCAACGCCGCCTCACTGGGGGAGGGCCCGGCCGCGGAGCAGACCAGGGCGGCCGTCGAACAGCTGGAGCACGAGGTCGACACGATCATCCGCACGGCGCGGGAGCAGCGCCCGCAGACCCAGGGCGGGCAGACGGGCGCGGGAGCCGGGTGCGACGCTTCCGAGGTCATCCGGGAACGCATGGTGTTCTGGTCGGCGCTCGCCGAGGACGAGGGGCGCACGGTGCGGCTGGCGGGCGTCGACCGCACGGTGCGGATCCCGGTGGCCAGGCCCGAACTGGCCGCCGCCCTCGACGCCTTGCTCGGCAACGTCTTCCGGCACACCCCGGAAGGCACGGCCTTCGCCGTCGATGTCCACCACAGCGGCGACGCGGTGCTCGTGCTGGTCTCGGACGCGGGGCCCGGCATACCCGATCCGGAGACCGCCCTGGCCCGGGGCGCCAGCGGGCGGAACGGAGCGCGGGGCGGCGTGGGATCGACCGGCCTAGGGCTCGACATCGTCCGCAGGGTCGCCGAATCCACCGGCGGCGACCTGCGGATCGGACGGTCGGTGCTCGGTGGCACGGAGGTACGCATCTGGATAGGGCTCGACGGCGGCCCGGCCGAGCGCGCGCGCCGGGGGCACCGGGTGGGGAGGCGGAGCGGAAGGCGGGGCCCATGGGGAGCGAGAGGGCGGAACCCTGAGCTCCGTGGCACGCCGGGGGCCGGACCGAATCTCCGGACCGACCGGTGACGGGCGAGGGCGCCGCCGATGTGACGGCCGGTCTTAACCGGCACCGATGCCCTCCTTAAGCAAACCCTAAGAACGTCAACCCGGTTCCCATGAGTGCCTTTTGCCCGGTTCGCGGCGGCTAGCGTGCAGACGCAATCACCACCCCCCGGCAGCACGAAGGCAGGAACGCGATGGGCACCAGCACGCACCGCCGCACGGCGAGCACCCGCACGAAGGCGGTCGGCGCCATCGTCGCCGCGGCGGTCGTGGGCGGCACGGTCTTCGCACTCACCGGCACGGCACAGGCGGCGGCCGTCGGTGCCACGTACACGAGGGCCAGCGGCTGGACCGGTGGCTACACCGGGCAGTACGTCGTCTCGAACGACACCGGGAAGGCCCAGTCGGGGTGGACGCTCGAATTCGACCTGCCCGCCGGCACGAAGATCGACTCCCTCTGGAACGGTGAGCACACCGTCAGCGGCAACCACGTCACCGTGAAGCCCGCCAGCTGGAACAAGGACATCGCGCCGGGCGCATCCGTGACGGTCGGCTTCGTCGCCGCCTCCGCCGGGACCGCCGCCGACCCGGAGGGCTGTCTCATCAACGACGCCGCGTGCTCCGCGGACGGCGGCGCCACGCCGGAACCGAGCGGACGCCCGACCGGCACCCCGACGTCCGCGCCCACGTCGACACCCGCGCCCACGGCGACGCCCTCGGGGACCGCGACGGCCGAGCCGACACGGACACCGACGGCCGAGCCGTCCGAGACGCCCGGCGGCACGGCAGGCGGGGCCGGATTCGCGCCGTACGTCGACACGTCGCTCTACCCCGCCTACGACCTCCTGGACACCGTGTCCAGGACGGGCGTCAAGGAGTTCAATCTGGCGTTCATCACCTCGGGCGGCAGCTGCGCCCCGCTCTGGGGCGGGGTCACGGGGCTCGCCGACGACAAGGTGGCGGCCCAGATCGCCGCGCTGCGGGCCAAGGGCGGCGACGTGCGGGTCAGCTTCGGCGGAGCGGCAGGCGCCGAACTGGCACTGCACTGCTCCTCGGCGGCCGAGCTCGCCACGGCGTACGGCAAGGTCATCGACACCTACGGGCTGACCAAGGTCGACTTCGACATCGAGGGCGGGGCGCTGCCCGACACCGCCGCCAACTCCCGCCGCTCGCAGGCCATCGCCCAGCTCCAGAAGTCGCACCCCGGTCTGGACGTGTCCTTCACGCTGCCCGTGATGCCCGAGGGCCTGACCCAGCCGGGCGTGGATCTGATCGCGGACGCGAAGAAGAACGGCGTGGCCATCGGCGCGGTCAACATCATGGCGATGGACTACGGGGCGTCGTACAGCGGGGACATGGGCGGTTACGCCACCCAGGCCGCCACCGCCACGCAGGCGCAGATCAAGGGTGTGCTCGGGCTCTCGGACGCGGCGGCCTGGAAGGCGGTCGCGGTCACCCCGATGATCGGCGTGAACGACGTCGCCACCGAGATCTTCACCGTCGAGGACGCCACGCAGCTGGTGAGGTTCGCGCAGGAGAAGGGCATCGGCGGGCTGGCGATGTGGTCGGGCACGCGGGACGCGCAGTGCGCGGGCGGTGCGAAGCCGACCGCGGACGCGAGCTGCAGCTCGATCCTCCAGGAGCCGCTGGCCTTCACCAAGGCGTTCGGCGCCTTCGGGTAGCCCGACGCCCCTTTCGACCACCACCTCCACGCGCGCCCCGGCCGGCCCCCCACACCCCCCACACCCGGCCGGGGCGCACGCCCCTTCGCGTCCGCCTCCGCGGCATGCGGAGGGGCCCCGTCGTGTCCGTCCTGTCCCACCCGTGCGGAATGAAGCGGAACCTCCCCGCCCCCTGGTGGAGTTCGGGGAAAGAACACGGAAACGCCCCGCGACCCCCCTGCGCACCCTCATGGCGTCCTGCCCCGTTCATTTTCCGGCGGGCATCTCCGGGCGGCAGACGTCGTGGGCACCGTTTCGAACGCGGCGCGGAATTCTGCGCCATGAACCGGCCCTTCCCGGGGCCGGACGGGCGGATGACCGCTCAACACCCCTTTGACCTGCGGGAATTGGGTGGCCGCCTCGCTCCGCATGCAGGGCGCGAAGGTAAAGGCAAGCCTTCGGTCGGACACGTTCCCGTGACTTGCAGGACACGCTCGGGCAACGGAAGCGTCTTCAACTCTTGACACCCACCCCCTTGAGGCAGCAATCTTCCGGCATCAGCGCATGGGAGCGCTCCCATATCGAACGAGGTTTTTCGCTCGTACGGGGACGGCACCGCCCATGTCCTCTCCGTACCACTGGCACCCGCACCACCAGCGCGTATGCCGAGCAGATCGAACGCCAGTCCCACCCTGGAACAAGGAGTAGTGGAATGCGCATCACCCGCACCGTCGCAGGTCGAGGCCGCAGAACCGCCGTCATGGCCACCACGGGCCTCTCGGCCGCCGCCCTGCTGCTGACCGGCTGCAGCGACTCGGGATCGGAATCCGACGAGGCCGACGCGAACGGGAACATCACCCTGACCGTGGCCGACTTCGGACAGTTCGGCTACAAGGAGGCGGGGCTCTTCGCGAAGTACCACGAGCTCCACCCGAACATCACGGTCAAGGAAAACGTCACGGCCGACGAGAAGGTCTACTACCCCAAGTTCCTCCAGCAGCTCAACACGGGCAGCGGCCTGGCCGACGTGCAGGGCATCGAGGTCGGCCGTGTGAAGGAGCTCGTCGACACCAAGGCGGACGCCTTCACCGACCTCTCCAAGGTGATCGACCCCGACCAGTGGGTGAACTGGAAGGCGCTGCAGGCGAGCACCGACGAGGGCAAGGTCATCGGTGCCGGCACCGACATCGGCCCCATGTCGATCTGTTACCGCCGCGACCTCTTCGAGCAGGCCGGCCTGCCGACCGAGCGCACCGAGGTCGCCGCGAAGCTCGCCGGTGGCTGGGAGGACTACCTCGCGCTCGGTGAGGAGTTCAAGAAGAAGGCCCCCAAGGACACCTTCTTCATGGACTCCGCCAGCGCCATGTACAACGGCGTGGTCAGCTCGGACTCGGAGCAGTACTACTCCAAGGACGGCAAGGCGATCTACAAGGAGAGCGCCGGCGTCAAGGCGGGCTGGAAGCTCGCCAGCGAGGCGGTCGACAAGAAGCTGACCCAGGGCCTGGCCCAGTTCAGCCCGCCGTGGCAGGCGGCCCTGCGGAAGGGCAGCATCGCCACCGTGGCGTGCCCCGCATGGATGGCGGCGCAGATCTCCACGTACGCCGGTGACGGGTTCAAGGGCAAGTGGGACATCGCCCGCACCCCGGGTGAGACCGCGGCCAACTGGGGCGGTTCGTTCCTCTCCGTGCCCGCGAAGGGCAAGCACGTCAAGGAGGCCGGTGAACTCGTCAAGTGGCTGACCGCGCCCGAGCAGCAGGCCGCCGTGTTCAAGGCCGCCGGTCTCTTCCCGTCGAACAAGGGCGCCTACGAGCTCCCCGACGTGAAGACCGCCAAGCTGGAGTACTTCAACAACGCCCCGATCGGTGAGATCTACGCCGAAGAGGCGCAGGTCATCCCGGCCGCGGTGCTCGGCCCGAAGGACGGTGTCATCAAGGACACCATCTCCACCCAGATCAACAACATGGAGCAGCGGGGCACCAAGCCGGACGACGCCTGGAAGGCGGCGACCGAGGCGATCGACAAGGTGATCGGCTGACCCTCGCCGGTGCGGGCGGCCGGGACGACTTCCACG
>NZ_JBHWZS010000405.1:0-6754 GCF_042728155.1 Streptomyces sp. NPDC060209 | reverse complement strand
GGGAAGCGGCGGCCAAGGCGAGCTGCCGCCCGGCGTAGACCGGGCGGCAGCGTGGGTGAGGGTCAGATGCCGGGAGCCGCGACGTAGGTGAACGCGCCGGCGGCCGTGTCGGAGCCGGCCGTGTTGGTCACCACCACGTCGACCGCGCCGGCAGTGCCGGGCGGGGTCACCGCCGAGACCGTGGTGGAGTTCACCACGGAGAACGGTGCCGTGTTGCCGTCGAAGGTGACCGACTCGGTGGTGCCGAGGTTGGTGCCGGTGATGGTCACACCCGTACCGCCGGACGTCGGCCCGGATGTCGGCGCGACGGTGGTTACATTGGGTGCGTCCACGTAGGTGTAGGACAGCCCGTTGTTCGTTCCGCCCGCGGTGGTCACGCTCACTCCGACGGAGCCCGGCGCTGCGCCCGCCGGCACAGCGACGGTGAGCTGGGTGTCGGAGACGACCGTCGGCGTGGCGGTGTTGGCGCCGAAAGACACACTGGTGGCCGTCGCCAGCCCAACACCGTTGATCGTGACCGTGTTGCCGCCCGCCAGGGGGCCGGAGGTCGGCCCGAGCGAGGACTTGAACGGGGCTCCGACGTAGAAGAACGGAAGCGGGTTACTCGTGCCGCCCGCAGTGGTCACGGTCACCCCGACGGCGCCGGTGCCCGAGGGCGATATGGCCGTGACCTGGGTCGGGGAGACGTTGGTGACGTTGGTGGCCGGCTTGGCGCCGAAGGTGACGGCGCTGGTGCCGGACAGGTTCGTGCCGGTGATGGTCACCAGGGTGCCACCGCCGGTGGATCCCTGGTTCGGAGAGATGGGCATGGAGGAACTCCTCGCTGACAGGACGGACAGAGGATTCAGCGGAACCGGGGGCCTCCGGGTCGGCCTTCGCGGAAGGTCCTTGCGGGAGGGCGGGCGGCTCAACCGTGCCGTCGTGTCGACGGGTTCCTTCGTGGGTGCACAAAGGAAGAACCGGCAGACGCCGCCCTTTACCGTGTTCCCCGGTCATGGGATGGGCGGCCCACCGGTTCGCTGCTTCAAGTACGCCACAAGGACATACCTCTGACAAGACGTCATTCGCGGTACTCGGAGGGCAAAGCGCGGCACGGCGAACGCCTGCGTACCACCGGCGTACGCCACCGACTTCCGCCTGGCGCATAAAACAAGCCAGCCGGCACCGCGCAAGCGGCACCGACTGGCCATCCAACCCCCCGGGGCGCCCATCGCGATCCCGGCGGACCTGCGCCCTCCCCACGTGTGAAGGGCGACAACCCACCCCGGCACCACGCTCCCCGAGCGGTACTGCTGCCCATTGGTTGGATATCCTAAGTAATCCAATAACTCGGCATATGCCACAAGCCTCAGGTCGCCATGTCACCCGATCGGAGCAGTTGCGGGCGGGTGTCCCTGTGTCGTGGGTCAAGAGAAACGGGGTGCGTTGGGTCGGCGAGCCGGGCAGCATAACGGGGTGACCGACCTGCTGTCGGAAGACGTGAATTCCTTCTTCGACCCCTTGATGGACGTCATCATCCGCCATCCCGCCTCCCGGGTCCGAGATCTTGGCGCCGCCCGGACTATCCCGGCGTACCGCCAGGCGCCGGGATGACGCCGAGCTGCTGCAGGAACCCGAAAAGGTCCTTGTCCGACCACTTCTCCGCGAGCCTGCCATTCTCGATGCGGTGAATCACCGTCGCCGTCATCGTGAGCTGGTTACCGGTAGCAGGAATGCCAGGAAGGTCCCTCTCGTGCACTCCGTGGGCCGTCAGCCGGGTCACCACCTTGTCGCCCTCCGCGATCTGGTCTTCGATCGCATGGGTCCCGGGCGTGGCCTCCCAGAAGAGACGGAACGCCTGCTTGAGCCCCTCGCGACCGGAGCCGAGCCCCGGAAACGGTGGCGGTGAATGGTCCTGGTAGTCCTCGGCCACAAGATCGTCGATAGCCTCCACGTTGCCCTTGTCGATCTCCGCGTAAAAGCGGCGAACCAACCTCTTATTCTCTTCGCTCGACACGGGACTCCTCTGCGCGCGTGTTGTACCGCGGAACCGGTTTTAGGCCCGGAAGCATGCCCCGCCCAGGCATGGGACAACAGCTGAGGCGCGCCGTGCTCGCGCGCGCAATCACCCGGAAGCAGGCATGCGCGTAATTCAGCACGGCAGTAGGGCGAACGTTGCCTGATGCCGTTCTACTTTCACCTCGACGGGGTGCTTGGCAGCCTCCTCGATCCCGCCGGGCACCGGCCGCGTGCTGATGGGCCCGGCAGATCGTGGAGTCGACGTTCACGTCCCAGGTGATCAGGCCCGCGGCGTCCGCCCGGGCCCGCAATCCGGTCAGCACCGACGACCAGACACCATTGCGCTGCCAGCGGCGGAATAGCCCTAGAACGTCTGCCACGGACCCGGACCGCATTCCGTCGGCAGATCCCGCCACGGGGCACCGGTCCGTCCCGCCGGCGGATCCCGTCGATCAACCGCCGTCGGCATACCGAAAATCTGCCCAACACCGCTACCGTCAACAACCCCGGCACCGCCCACTGGCCCTCTGAAAGAGCCCCTCGCCCCACACCGAGACCATCACGGCAGGCGGGACACTGACCCCAGTCCTGAACACGCCCTAAGAAGTCATCGCAATTGGCTCGGCACGCTGTTGCGGCAGCCCAGGTCGGACGCCGCGTGATCCACATGCGGTCATCCCGGGTGGGCGTGACGATCGAGGTACGGGCCACGACCAGGGCGCGCGGCCTGCGTGGCTGGAAGAGCGGAGCGCGGCGCGGCTCGTTCCCTCTCACACCGGGAGCAGAGCATGACGAGCAGAGCGAACGAACCCGACGACATCGACACCGAGGGCAAGGCCGTACCACCGTACGAGGGCCGTCGCCGGTCTGGCGATGTCCAGGACAAGGAGAAGTCGAGCAAGGGCGGGGCGAAGACCGCCGGCGCGACGGGACCTGTCAAGGACGACGACATGAAGGCAGCCGCTCCCGAGCGGACGGACCGGGGCGCCACCGCCTCGCCGTCCGCCGGAGAGTCGACTGAGCGGAGCGCCCAGCATGGGTCGGAAGACACCGGAACTGGGCCCGCGCACCACCGTGGGACGAAGCGCGCCGAGGATCAGTCCTGACGTCACCCGCCTCTGGGTGGCCGAGGCTCCGGAGCTTCTGTGGAACGCCTTTGCGTACGATGCGTTGTTGGACGCCGCGCTCACGTAACCATCGCCGCAGGTGGCGATAGTCGTAGCCCTTGTCGGCGTGGAGCTTGGCGGGCCTGCGCCGACGAGGGGGGGCCGGGCTGGGCAGGGCCTGGCGTCCAGTAGGCAAGCCCCGCCGGCTGCGGGCCACCTACAACCGGTACGGCGGCGTGATGCGCATGCTTGCCGCCCTCGACCTGGCCACTGGCAACATCTACTACAGCATCCGGCAGCGCAAACGCTGGCGAGAGTTCCTCGGCCACCTGCTCAAGACCCTGCGCTCCCGTCGGCCTGGGGAGAAGCTGGACGTCGAGTTGGTCTTCCTGCCGACCTACGGATCCTGGCTGAACTGGATCGAATCGGAGTTCGCGGCCCTGCGCTACTTCGCCCTCAACGGCACCGACCACCGCACCCACGAGGAGCAGAACGCCCCCATCGCCGCCTACATCCGCTGGCGCAACGCCCGCGCCGAGCCCAAGACCGACTTCGCCCCGACCCGCCAATCCGCCAGTGGACCGCATGCCCGCCCAAGGCTGCATGACAAGCCACGAGGAGCAGTCCGGTCAGTTCTCGATCAACGCCCTGCGGGGAATGCTGCGCGCCGGCCGAAGCCGACCATGACGAGCGCCATGAGTGTGAGAGCGATCATCCCGGCTGGAAGGACCGGTGCGCCCACGCCATCGACGACCACAGCCCCCACAGCACCACCCGCAAAGATCGCCATGTTGAAGGATGTCGTCAGCATCGCGTTCGCCGCATCGGCGTTCTCGCCCGCAGCCTCCCCCATGGCCGTCTGCAACTGCGTCGCCGAGCCGCCGAACGCGAGGCCCCACAGGACGACCGCGAGCAGCACGAGCACAGTGGACTGCTGCGCGGCGGCAAGAAACGCTGCGGCGACGATGAGCAGGGTCACGCTCGCCAGGGTGAGCCTGCGAAGTGCGCGGTCGATGAACACGCCGGTGATCCAGATCCCTCCGAGCGCAGCGAGGCCGAAGACGAGAAGTGTGATGTCGGGCCGGAGCGCGAGACGCATCTGCTGCAGGTAGGAAGCGATGTAGGTGTAGAGCAGGTTGTGCGCGAGCATCCAGACGAATACGACGGCGAGGATGGTCGCCACGCCGGGAATGCCCAGCACTCGGCTGAGCGGAGCGCGTGTCCGCGCCGGCTGCCCCGGGGCGTCGGGCACGAGGAATTTCGCGAAGACCATGACGATGACGCTGAGCAGTGACATCGCGGCGAAGGACCAGCGCCACCCGACCGTCGAGCCCAGCCAGGCGCCAAGGGGGGTTCCGACGGACAGCGCGACGGGGGTTCCGGTCATGGCGATGGCAAGGGCACGCCCGGCGTGCTCAGGTGCGGCGATACGCCGGGCGTATCCGGCGAGCATGCCCCACAGCAGACCGGAGAAGGCTCCCCCGACGAACCGGGCGACAAGGGCGACGGTGAACGACGGCGATACCGCGGTGACGGCGTTCGCGACAAGGAACCCGAGCAGGCCCGCAAGGAGGAGCGGCTTCCGCCGTGCCCCGCGCGTCAGCGTGATCGCGGGTATCGCCGCGAGGACCGTTCCGATCGCGTAGGCGCTCACGAGCTGGCCGGCGCCGCCTTCGGAGACGTCGAGTCCGGCAGCAAGCTGCGGGAGCAGCCCCGCCGGCAGCGTCTCGGTCATGATCACGATGAATCCGGTACACGCCATCACCACCAGTGCCGGAACGGGGAACGACTCGTGCGCTCGCTCGCGAACCGGCGTGGGGCACGTTGTGGTCATCGGGTCGGACTCCTCCACTAGTTATGGATCGATTGATCCGATATTGATTCACGTGCTTACGGGTGTCAAACTGGATCAGTCAGTCCGCAATAGAGGAGGTTCGCCGTGTCCCCCGCCGGCCGTCCCCGCATCTTCGACATGGAGGCCGTCTTGGAGGCCGCGATGCTGCTGTTCTGGGAACAGGGCTACGAAGCGACATCGCTGGCCCAGCTCCGCGAGACCACAGGGCTGTCCTCCGCGAGCCTCTACGGCGCCTTCGGCTCGAAGGAGGGACTGTTCGAGAAGGCCGTTGAGCACTACATCGCCGGACCGGGCAGCGTCACCGATGTCGTGGCCGACGAGGCGGAAAGTCCCCGCGAGGCCATCGCCCGGCTCCTCCACGGGTCGATCAACATGCAGACCGACACATCCCACCCGCGCGGATGCCTCGTCGCCCTCTCGGGGACGGTCCAGGCACCGGGAGCAGGCGAGGCCGGAGCGCGAAAGGTCGTAGCGGCGCGCCGCGCAGCGGACCGGGCACGCATCAGGGCGTGCATCGTACGCGGCATCGCCTCAGGAGAACTCGCCGAAGACACCGACGTGGACGGCGTCACGTCAATGATCCACGGCTTCTTGCTCGGTATTTCGACACAGGTCTGTGACGGCACGTCAGCACGCCACCTGCACGCCGCGGCCGACGCCGTACTCGCGAACTGGGACACACAGGGACACTGACGCTCACTCGCGCCCGCGAGCAGTCGCCTCCGTGATCCTCGCGCGGGCCGGCACCAGCCCCGGGCAGAGGCTCGCCCTGATGGCCGGCCACGCCCCGAAGCACAGCGCTCACCTGGGCCGCTTCCACGTCGACAAAACGACACCGCCACCAGACGCAGGCGATCCTTGACCGACGCTGAAGCCGCAGACTGACTCACCGCAAGGGCGGTCAGAGGGATCTGATACGCCTCGGACACCACGGACCCCGAGGAGGTCAGCCACCACCGGGGCGCGGCATGACGAAGGTGACCGGGGTGTCAGTGGGGCAGGGCGGACTGGACGCCGTGACGACCTCGGACGTTCGGGGGCTGGAGCAGTTTGGGCGCGGCGTCCTGGACGACACTGCCTCTCCCACCTCTGCTCTCCGGCAGTTCCTTATGACTGGCTACGCCCACCATGAGGAACTGCGCGCCTGGGCGCTACAGGATCTGGACGGGTACCCGGCGGCCGATGAGCTGCCTTCGTACCGGAAGGTGCCGGCTCCCGTTCGAAGCGCCGCCCGCAGTGTCTCCGCCTCTCTGGATGCCGGCTCCGCCTATGGCCGGATCGATAACGCGCTGAAGAACACCGACGGCACACCCGGTGTGACCATCAAGGGGACCACCTTGCGGTCAAGTCGTGGTGTTTGTAGAGGACTTGCGGGTACCCGTGGTGTGAGCTGGTCCATTCGGGATCAGGTCTCATGGTGATCGTCCCGAAGGAGTGGCAGATGACGACGCAGTTCGGCAACCAACCGACCGGGCAGCGAGCGGCGAGCGGCAATGTGCTCAGCATCATTGCGATGGTGCTGGGCGTGATCTCGCTCCTCTTCCTGCCGATCGTCTTTGGCGTGATCGGCCTGATACTGGCCATCATCGCCAAGACCGTCCGGCACGAGCGACTCGCCGTGCCCGCCATCGTGGTCAGCGCGGTAGGCCTGATCGGCGGCATGCTCCTGGGCGCCGCACTGGCCGGGGCATGAACTGAGCAGCGCCGGCCCCACCTCGGTGGGGGTGTTGGGGGGCCCCCCCGGCGGGGGGCGGACAAAAACAACCACGAGGCGAGGAAAAAAAAAAAGAAGCCC
>NZ_JBHWZS010000404.1:0-6779 GCF_042728155.1 Streptomyces sp. NPDC060209 | reverse complement strand
GCTCGCCTTGGCCGCCGCTTCCCAGACGGCGGCTCTCGCCTTCTCGGCCGCCCGGCCATCGATCCCCGGTGGTCGGACGGCCTCACCCGCCGACGTCCCAGATGCGGCGGTCCTCCTGCCCGGAAGCTGTCCCCGTTACCCCGGGCTTCGCCCAGGCTGCCATAGGAGCATCCTCATGCCGCCCACGATCAGTACCATCAATCCCTCGCAAGGGCCCACCACCGGGGGTACAACCGTCACCCTCACAGGCACCGGGATGACAGGGTCTACCGCCGTACGGTTTGGCAGCACCAACGCCACCTCCTTCACCGTCAACTCGGCCACCCAGATCACGGCTGTGAGCCCGCCCCGCGCCGCGGGCGCGGCGGCGGTGACCATCCTCCATCCGACCGGCAACAGCAACTCGGTGACGTTCACTTATGTCGTGGCGCAGGTGCCGGTGGTCACCGGGGTGGCGCCCAACAGCGGCCCGACATCGGGCGGCACCAGTGTCGCTCTGACGGGAACCGGGTTCACCGGGGCCACGGCGATCACCTTCGCCGGGATCCCGGCGGCGTCGTTCATAGTGAACTCAGCCACCCAGATCACCGCAGTGACGCCCACCGGAAGTGCCGGCGCGGCCGTGGTGACCGTCACGACGCCAGGGGGCGTCAGCGCCCCGGACGCATTCTTCTTCTACGCCGCGCCTCCCGTCCTCAACAGTGCCGCCCCCGCCCAGGGCCCGACGGCCGGTGGCGCGGTGGTCACACTGACCGGGAGTAATCTGCTGAATGCCGGTGCCGTGCGCTTCGGCGCCACCGACGCTGCCTCCTTCGTCGTGGTCTCGGCGACACAGATCACGGCCACTTCCCCGCCGGGAACGGGTAGTTCACCGATCACGGTGATCACCCCAGGCGGTACGAGCAACCCTGTTGCCTTCACCTATGTCGCCACGCCCACCCTGACGGCGCTGGTGCCCAGTAGTGGTCCGACCTCCGCAGGCACCGTGGTCACCCTCACCGGCTCGAACCTGGCCACCGCCTCGGCCGTCACCTTCGGGGGTATGGCCGTCTCATTCACTGTTGCGTCGGGCACGCAGCTCACAGCAGTCGCACCCGCGGGCCCCGCCGGCCCGGTTACGGTGACCGTCACCACGGCGGGCGGCACCAGCCCCGGGCTGACCTACACCCGGATCGTCGCGCCCGGCATCTGACAGCCGGACATCGGGAAAAGAAGTCCCGCAAACACTTCATGCAGCCTCTTTTTCTACCTCGCTCAGCTGCCTGACGGCCGGCCCGGGCTGATGATCCAACCAGGCTACTTGTGGGCGCCGCCTCCCTGGAGGGCAAAAGGAATCGTCATAGCGTTTGGCCCCACGGCGCCCGCGCCCTGCGGGCCCGGCGACAGAACAAGGAGCCGAACCGGTGAGAAGCGCACAAAACAGAGGGAAGCTGGTCATCGCCACAGCCCTGGCCGCCGTGCTGGGGCTGGCCTCGCCCGCATGGGCCGAAGCATCGAACACCACAGTGACGGCCACTCCGCAGTCCGCCGCGGTTGGCGCTCCGGTAGTGCTGGCGGCCACGGTCGACTGTCCTGCCGACCCCACCGGCGGGCCCGAGGTCGGCGTGGTGTTCTTCGCCGGCAACATCCAGCTCCCACTCGTGCCCGTGGATGCCAACGGCCTGGCCAGCTACACCTATGAATTCACCACCGCCGGCACGCACACCATCACCGCCTCCTATAGCGGCAACGGGCTGGGCGACGGGGAGTGCTCAGCCTCCAGCGGCACCACGACCGTCCAGGTCACGTCCGCCCCGACGCCCCCTAACCCGACCCCCGGCTTCTGTCTCCTCGCCTGCGGTGGACTGATCAACTTCTCCGTCGGTGACATCACAAACAACATCAACATTTCCGAGCACAACTACGGGTCCCGGAATCAGCAGCACCAACTGCGCTAGTCCTGCAACGGTGTCTGCCGTGACGGGTGGGCTGGTCGATTGTCGGTGTTGTCATGGTGGGAATCTGCGGTCCCTTTGTGGGCGGGTGAGTTGAGTGCGGTGCAACGCGGTTCCTGCACCGATTCAACAGGTCAGAGCCGTGTGAGTCCGTTCTTGCCTATGCGCGGGGACTCATAGCGCCGCTGGAACAGAAGGATGTCTGCACGCTGGCCAAGGAGGCGGGTCACGCAAGTTCGGAACGCATCCACCGCCTGCCGAACCGTATCCAGGAGCCGACGGCGTCCTGGATGACGGACGTGACTATACGATCGAGTATCTCGGTGATCCGGGTGCGGTCCTGATCGTGGACATTTCTGGCGACGTCGACTCCACTGTCGTGCGGGCCCACCACCACACCGTCGGAGCTCGAAGAAGGGGCGCCGGGAACACGGACGTTCGCGAGGCGGCCTGACCAGCAAGATTTCTCTGGCCTGCGACGCTCTCGGCCGCCCGCTCACGCTGGTGGTCGCGGGCGGCAACGTCAAGGACTGCACCCAGTTCATCACCGTGATGGAAGCGATCCGGTGGCCCCGCGTCGGCCCGGGCCAACCCCGGAGCGCGCTGTCTCATGTCATCGGAGACAAGCATCCGCATCACTTGCGGGCTCGCCGCAGCTCTCCAGCGAGCTTGGCGCACCGCTGTTGGGCTGGAGCCTGGAGAGGAAGGATCCGCTGCCGCCCGCCCAGCCCTCTCTGCGCCAACGACCTGCTCGCCTTGGGAGTCCTGCAGGCGCTATTCGACGCCGGTCTGTGTGTGCCAGAGGACATGGCGTTGGTCGGTTACGACGACATCGAGTACGCATCCTCGGCAACCGTCCCCCTCACATCCCTACAGCGTCCAGGCCGGACGACGGGTGCAACAGCCGTTCGGTTGCTGGAGGCGAAGACCACGCTTCCCCTCGGTGAGTAGCGATCACTGCCATGTAGCCCTGACACCCGAGCTGGCCGTGAGAGGTTCCAGCTGCGCTGACAGCGCCCCCGGCCGGCTCAGCTGAAGCGTGTTGCAGAAGGCTGTGGGGCGGGCATTTCTCCGGCATGGGTGGGGTGTTGTGGGCTGAGTGACAGCGCTTCGGTTTGCGCGGCAGGGCCCGCGCGCAGTACCCCGGTCAGCAGCTCTTCGGCGAAGCCGCCCCGCGGCCCGCGGCCGATCCGCGCAGCTTGCGGGGCGGTTGCGCTCCGGGGTACGGGGCCCGGCGATCTGCGCCGTGTGGCCGCGAGGGACCGGAAGCGATGCCGCAGGCAGGCAGCGGCGGGGCCCGGAGGCCCCGGCTGCGTGCCCCGCCGGGGTGGTGTGTCAGACCATGGTGAGCCGGTCCACCAGCAGTTCCACCCTCGGCTCGATGTCCTCCGGCGGCAGCCGTCCCGTTCGGGTCAGGGTGGCCAGCCCGTGCAGGGCCGCCCAGAACACCTCGGTGAACAGTCCCGGGTGGACGCCGTCCCCGGCGACCTCTCCGAGGCTTTCCAGCAGGGCGGCGAAGGCGTCCTTCAGCGGCTCCGGGGTGTCCTCCTGCGCGTACGCCAGGCCGCCGTCGAGCTGGAACAGGGCGTCGTAGACCGCCGGGTTGCGTGCGGCGAAGTCGAGGTAGCCGCGGGTGAGGGCGGTGACCCGGGCGCGCGGGCCGTCCGCGGCGGAGGTCGCGGCCCGCAGCGCGACGGCCAACTCGGCGGCGCCCTCCAGGGCCACGGCGCCGATGATCTCGCGCTTGCCGCGGAAGTGGCTGTATAGGACGGGCTGGCTGTACTCGATGCGCTCGGCGAGCCGGCGGGTGGTGACCGCGTCCCAGCCCTGCTGCTCGGCGAGTTCGCGGGCCGTGGCCACGATGAGGCGCTCGCGGGCCGCCCTTTCGCGCTCTTTGCGTTCCTGTACCGACATGATGCGATTCTAGCATCGCTAGACGAGCGAGCGGCAGTAGTACTATCGTTGCCTCATCGTCTAGCAGTGCTAGATCTCTGGAGGGGTCATCATGCTCAACGCACTCGAGGTGTTCACCACCGTGGCCGTCGGCCTGATGGTGGGGGTGGAGTTCTCCGTCGCTTTCGTCATGAACCCGATCTTCAACGCACTCCCCGAGGACAGCGGCCAGCTCGGCCGCGCCCACGGGGGCCGGATGCTCGGCGCCGTGATGCCGGTCTGGTACATCGGGTCGCTCTTCCTCGTCGCGGTCTGGGCCATCGCCGGATGGCACCACCAGGGCACCGGCCTCGTCGTCACCGCCGGCGCGCTGCTGATCCTCAGCGTGGTCATGTCGATCCTGCTGCTCGTCCCGATCAACAACCGGGGCAAGACGTGGACCCCCGAGAACCGGCCCGCCGACTGGAAGGAGCAGATGAACCGCTGGGACCGCTTCCACTACGTCCGCGTCGCCGTCATCATCGCCGCCTTCGCCCTGCTGGTCGCCGCCCTCGCCTGACCTCGCGGGCCACACCGCGCAAGCGGCGCACAATCCCACTCCCGGGGCGGCAGCGGGCCACCGAAATCCCGACATCCGGGAATGCAGTTGCCGCCCAGAGCCCACAACTGCGATCCCGGCAAACTACGCCCCTCGACCAGCCGCGTCCGCGCGGCCTGATCAGGCCTAACACGACTCAGCAAGCTCCACGAAGCTCACCAAGCCGACGAAGACTCGCAAGGAGAAACAATGTTGCTGAAGAAGATCAACACCCTTCTGGCCGCCGCCTTCATCCTCTTCATCCTCTGGTTCGGGTCGGAGTTCATTCTGCGCCCGGAGACGACGGCACCGGGCTTCGGCCTGCCGAGCTGGCCGTCCGGCGACGCCGGCGGCTTCCTGATCATCAAGGGGATCCGCGACGTCGTCCTGGCCCTGGTCCTGGGCATTCTGCTGGTGACGGGTCACCGCCGGGCACTGGGCTGGGTGCTGTTGGTGGAGGCCCTCGCCGCGTACGGCGACATGGCCACCGTGCTGGCCCACCACGGCTCCGTGGCCACCGCACTCGGCGTCCACGGCCTGACCGCGACGTTGATGGTGGTCAACGGCCTGCTGATAATGCGCGAGACCCGCAAGGTCGCGGCCGCTCCGGCAACGCCCGCCCCGCAGCCCGCCTGACGCCACCTTGGCGCGTGTCGGTATTCGCCTGTCAGGGCCCGAAGGGAAAGGCGAGGCTCGCGTCCGCGGCCCACGATGGTGGATGCCTGACCCCCGCGCCGCAGCGGATGCCACTGACCAACCCCCGACCGATGGCGCGCGGCACAGACCGCGCGCTTCCCGATCGGTCGGGAATGTCGCTGTCGGACCGTCTGAGCACAGCGAGGGACGCCGCTCCTGGGCCGCCACCGTCGCCGCAGGGCCTGTCGCCGCCAAGTCCGCACCAATGGGCGCACCGGTAGCGGCTCGGGAACGTGAGGCCCTGCTGGCCTGGCTGGCCGCATCGACGCAGGAGCTGCTCGACGCACGCGGGAAGCAGGCCCAGATCGCAGCTGCTGGCCGTGGTGGGGTACGTCGCAGTCGCCGCAGACCTCTGGTCCCGTCGCCCGGCACCAGCTCCAGGAGATCTCCCTGCACACGTACGACGCCCAAGCCACCGTGGGTGCCGCGCACCTGCTTCCCGACGAGGTGGCACTCGACGGCGTCGAGGAGTTCCTGTTCACCTGTGTCGCAACGACCAGCGCCTGGCCGCACAAACCCACTTCCGTCAATTGCCACACCACAGAGGGCCGCTCCTGGCGCCTCACGGTCGACGGCAACGGCGCACGTTCCACCCGCATCCCCTCGCCCGGCACAGAACCCGCCGCAATTGTCGGCGATGGCCCGGAAGTGGGTGGCGCCTCCGCACTGGGCACTGCCGCTGAGCTGGTCCTCGTCTTCCACGGTCGCATTCCGTTGGACTCCTTGAAGCTCGACGGCGACCGGCGCATCTTCGACCAACTTCTAGCCTGGGAACCGGAGGAGTAGGACGTGACGTTGGGCCAGCTCGTGCACCCGAGAGCAAGCCTTCTCGCCCAGGCCGATTCCGAAGGCGACCTGGACTGGGTTGTCGCGGTGGACCCCACGATCGTGCGCGTGCACCAGAACGGCTCCGGGGCCCGAAAAAAAAAGGGGCTCCGGCTGACAAACCCGCAGGTCATGCGATCGGACGGTCTCGTCGTGGTGGCCTGACCGCGAAGATCCATCTCGCTGCTGACAGCCGCTGTCGCCCGTTGGGCTTCGCACTCACGCCCGGCCAGGCCGGAGACCCGCCGGCGTTCGAGCACGTGATGGCGGCCAATCCGGCTCCCAGGTCGGGTTGGGAGGCCCAGGACCAGACTCTCCATGGTGTTGGCGGACAAGGCGTACTCATCACGGGCCCATCCGGGACCACCTGCGACAGCGCGGAGTACGCGCCGTGATCCCGCAACCTGCCGATCAGATCGCCAACCGCAGGCGCCGGGGCCGCAGTGACGGGCGCCCGCCCGGATTTGACCGAGATGCCTACAAGCACGCAACACCGTCGAACGCTGCATCAATCGACTCGAGGCAATGGCGCGGCCTGGCTACCTGCTATGAGAAGACCGTCACGGTCTACCGCGTCGGCCTCCTCATCGCGGGCATCTCGCCGCGACCCGCTGGAGGCGCGGACGGTCCTCGGCCAGGAGCCCGCGCAGCAGCTCCTGCGGTAGGCGTTCGGCCCACGGCAACAGGGCCGCGGTTGCTTGCCGGACAACCGCCGTCGACGGGTCGTCCAGGAGTAGTCGTATGTCATCGACGCGTACCGCCTCCAGCGCCCGCAGTCCCGCCACCGCGCAGGCGCGCAGGCCGGGGACCGGGTGCGCGAGGAGCGACCGGAGCAGGTCCGCATTCTCAGGCAC
>NZ_JBHWZS010000403.1:0-6789 GCF_042728155.1 Streptomyces sp. NPDC060209 | reverse complement strand
CCGGAAAGGGACATGAGCAGGGGCAGGACATCCACGGAGTGGTACGTCCCTTCGACGACCGGAAGGTCCTGCGCGAGGCCATCGAGCGCTCACGGGGACGCACGAGCGCCGCGCACGCCCCTCAGGACCGCGTACACACCCATGAGAACAACAGTCAGGGATGACCAAGTGATCGCCCTTTCCCTCGCCGAGATCGCCGGAATCGTCGACGGGCAGCCGCACGACGTACCGGACCCGTCCGTCGTCGTCACCGGCCCTGTCGTCATCGACTCCCGGGAGGTGCTGCAGGGCTCCCTGTTCGCCGCGTTCGCGGGCGAGCGTGTCGACGGCCACGACTACGCGCAGCGCGCCGTCGAGGCGGGCGCGGTGGCCGTGCTGGCCGCCCGCCCCGTCGGTGCCCCGGCGATCGTCGTCGACGATGTCGTGGCAGCGCTCGGCGCCCTCGCCCGCGCCGTCGTCGAACGCCTCGGGACCACCGTCGTCGCGCTGACCGGCTCGGCGGGCAAGACGTCCACGAAGGACCTGATCGCCCAGCTCCTCGAGCGCAAGGCGCCCACGGTCTGGACGCCCGGCTCCCTCAACAACGAGATCGGTCTGCCGCTCACCGCGCTGCGCGCCACAGCGGAAACCCGCCATCTCGTGCTGGAGATGGGTGCGCGGGGCATCGGCCACATCCACTACCTCGCCGACCTGACGCCGCCGCGGATCGGCCTCGTCCTCAACGTGGGCAGCGCCCACATCGGGGAGTTCGGCAGCCGCGAGGCGATCGCCCAGGCCAAGGGCGAGCTCGTCGAGGTCCTCCCGGAGGACGGTGCCGCGATCCTCAACGCCGACGACCCGCTCGTGCGGGCGATGGCGTCCCGTACAAAAGCCCGGGTGCTTCTCTTCGGAGAGGCCCCGGATGCGGACGTACGGGGAGAGAACGTGCGGCTCACGGACGACGGGCGCCCCGCTTTCGCGCTCCACACACCCACCGGGTGCAGCGACGTGACCTTGCGCCTGTACGGTGAGCACCACGTGTCGAACGCGCTCGCCGCGGCCGCCGTCGCCCATGAGTTGGGCATGTCCGTGACCGAGATCGCCGATGCGCTCTCCGGGGCGGGCACCCTCTCCCGCTGGCGCATGGAGGTCACCGAGCGTCCGGACGGTGTGACGGTCGTCAACGACGCCTACAACGCGAACCCCGAATCCATGAAGGCCGCACTCCGTGCGCTGGCCGCCATGGGCAAGGCCCGACGGGCAGACGGGGGGCGCACGTGGGCGGTGCTCGGTCAGATGGCCGAGCTCGGTGACGCGTCGCTCGCCGAGCACGACGCCGTCGGACGGCTCGCCGTCCGGCTCAACGTCAGCAAGCTCGTCGCTGTCGGAGGAAGAGAAGCCTCCTGGCTGCAACTGGGCGCATATAACGAGGGTTCGTGGGGTGAGGAGTCGGTGCACGTGTCCGACGCACAGGCGGCCGTCGACCTGTTGCGCAGTGAACTGCGCCCGGGAGACGTCGTGCTGGTGAAGGCGTCCCGGTCGGTCGGCCTGGAGAAGGTCGCCCTGGCACTGCTGGAGACGACCGAGGGCGAGGTCGCCGTCCGATGAGGCAGATCCTCTTCGCGGGAGCCATAGGGCTCTTCCTGACCCTGGTCGGCACTCCGCTGCTGATCAAACTTCTGGCCCGCAAGGGCTACGGGCAGTTCATCCGGGACGACGGCCCGCGTACCCACGGCAGCAAGCAGGGCACGCCCACCATGGGTGGTATCGCCTTCATCCTGGCCACGATCATCGCGTACGTGCTGGCGAAGGTGATCACCGGCGAGGAGATGCGCTTCTCCGGCGTCCTCGTCCTGTTCCTGATGGCCGGGATGGGACTCGTCGGCTTCCTCGACGACTACATCAAGATCGTGAAGCAGCGCTCGCTGGGTCTGCGGGCGAAGGCCAAGATGGCCGGCCAGCTGATCGTCGGCATCGCCTTCGCGGTGCTCTCGCTCCAGTTCGCGGACGCCCGCGGCAACACCCCGGCCTCCACCCGGCTCTCGTTCGTCGAGGACTTCGGCTGGTCGATCGGCCCGGTGCTGTTCTGCGTCTGGGCGCTGTTCATGATCCTGGCGATGTCCAACGGCGTGAACCTGACGGACGGTCTGGACGGCCTGGCCACCGGCGCGTCGGTGATGGTCTTCGGCGCGTACACCTTCATCGGGCTGTGGCAGTTCCAGGAGTCCTGCGCCAACGCGACCACCCTCACCAACCCCGAAGCCTGTTTCGAAGTGCGAGATCCACTCGATCTCGCGGTCGTGGCCTCGGCGCTGATGGGCGCCTGCTTCGGCTTCCTGTGGTGGAACACCTCGCCCGCGAAGATCTTCATGGGTGACACCGGTTCGCTCGCCCTCGGCGGCGCGCTCGCCGGCCTGGCGATCTGCTCCCGCACGGAGTTCCTGCTCGCCCTCCTCGGCGGCCTCTTCGTGATGATCACCATGTCCGTGGTCATCCAGGTCGGCTCGTTCAAGATGACCGGCAAGCGGGTCTTCCGCATGGCGCCGCTCCAGCACCACTTCGAACTCAAGGGGTGGTCCGAAGTCCTTGTCGTGGTCCGCTTCTGGATCATCCAGGGCATGTGCGTGATCGTCGGACTCGGCCTCTTCTACGCGGGATGGGCAGCCAAGAAGTGAGCAACGTGGACTGGCAGGGCAAGCACGTCACGGTGGCCGGGCTCGGCGTCAGCGGTATCCCCGCCGCCCGCGCCCTGCACGAGCGGGGTGCCCTCGTCACCGTCGTCAACGACGGCGACGACGAGCGCTCCCGCGCCCAGGCCGCCGACCTGGAGGCGCTCGGCATCACCGTGCGCCTCGGTGACGGCGACACCCTGCCCGAGTCCACCGAGCTCGTGGTCACGGCCCCCGGCTGGAAGCCCGGCAAGCCGCTCTTCCAGGCAGCCGCCGAGGCGGACGTCCCCGTCTGGGGCGACGTCGAACTCGCCTGGCGGCTGAGGGGGCCCGACGCCGCGCCGTGGCTCGCGGTCACCGGCACCAACGGCAAGACCACGACCGTGCGGATGCTCGCCTCGATCCTCGAAGCGGCCGGCCTGCGCACGGCCGCCGTCGGCAACATCGGCGTGTCCCTGCTGGACGCGGTGCTCGGCGACGAGACGTACGACGTACTCGCCGTCGAGCTCTCCAGCTACCAGCTCCACTGGGCGCCTTCGCTGCGCGCCCACTCCGGGGCCGTCCTCAACCTGGCTCCGGATCACCTCGACTGGCACGGCTCCATGGCCGGTTACGCCGCCGACAAGGGCCGGATCTACGAGGGCAACAGCGTCGCCTGCGTCTACAACGCGCAGGACGCCGCGACGGAGGACCTCGTGCGCGAGGCCGACGTCGAGGAGGGCTGCCGAGCCATCGGCTTCACCCTCGGCACACCGGGCCCCTCGCAGCTCGGGGTGGTCGACGGCATCCTCGTCGACCGGGCCTTCGTCGCCAACCGCCAGAAGCAGGCCCAGGAGCTCGCCGAGGTCGGCGACGTCAATCCGCCGGCCCCCCACAACATCGCCAACGCCCTGGCCGCGGCGGCACTGGCCCGCGCCTTCGGTGTGCAGCCCGCCGCCGTACGCGACGGGCTGCGGGCCTTCCGCCCCGACGCCCACCGCATCGAACACGTCGCAGACGTCGCCGGTGTCACGTACATCGACGACTCCAAGGCCACCAACACCCACGCCGCCGAAGCCTCCCTCGCGGCCTACGAACCGATCGTCTGGATCGCCGGCGGCCTGGCCAAGGGCGCCACCTTCGACGAACTGGTCACCGGTGCCGCGAAGCGCCTGAGGGGCGTCGTGCTGATGGGCGCCGACCGGGCGCTGATCCGCGAAGCCCTGACGCGACACGCCCCCGAGGTACCGGTGGTCGACCTCGACCGGACCGACACTGGGGCGATGTCCGCGGCGGTCCTCGAAGCGGCCCGGCTGGCCCGGGCGGGCGACACCGTACTGCTGGCCCCGGCCTGCGCCTCGATGGACATGTTCGTCAACTACAACAAGCGGGGCGAGGCGTTCGCGGACGCGGTCCGCCAACTCGCCGACGAGAGCGCCTGACGGGCCCGGCCCCCGCGTCGTACTGTCCCGGAGAGCCGGATTGTCCGGGGACCCGGTCACGAGCAGCACCGCCGGGGCCGCGCCCCGGCGACAGCCCCGGGCACGAGCAGTGGAGGGGACAGCGACAATGCCGGCCGACGAGAGCTCAGCCGCGCGCGGTGCCGACGGCTCACGGGCGAGGGCGGCGATCAGCCGGGCGCTCACCCCGCCCCTGCTCGCCGGAGCGCTGCCCGCGGGCCCCGGGCCCCTCGCCGGGCTCGCCCTGCGGAGCCGGCCCGCCACCGGTTCCCGGCGGCCCCACGCGCCGAGTGGCGGGGGCCGTGGAGCGGGCACACCCCCCAGGCCGCGCCGCGGGGCCGGGGTGCGGCGGACGTACGAGCGGGCACGACGGGCCTGGGACCGCCCTCTGACCGCGTACTACCTGATCCTCGGCGCCGGACTGCTGATCACGGTCCTCGGCCTCGTCATGGTCTACTCCGCCTCGATGATCAAGGCGCTGGAGCTCTCCAGGCCCAGTACGTACTTCTTCCGCAAGCAGTTCATCGCCGCCGTGATCGGCGCCGGGCTGATGCTGCTGGCCTCCAGGATGCCCGTCAAGCTCCACCGGGCGCTGGCCTACCCGCTGCTCGCGGGCACGGTCTTCCTGATGGTCCTGGTCCAGGTGCCCGGGATAGGGATGTCGGTCAACGGCAACCAGAACTGGATCTATCTCGGCGGCCCCTTCCAGCTCCAGCCCAGCGAGTTCGGCAAGCTCGCCCTGATCCTCTGGGGTGCGGACCTGCTCGCCCGGAAACAGGACAAGCGGCTGCTGGCCCAGTGGAAGCACATGCTGGTGCCGCTGGTGCCGGTCGCCTTCATGCTGCTCGGACTGATCATGCTCGGCGGCGACATGGGCACCGCGATCATCCTCACCGCGATCCTTTTCGGCCTGCTCTGGCTGGCCGGAGCCCCCACCAGGCTCTTCGCCGGTGTGCTCGCCTTCGCCGGCCTCATCGGATTCCTCCTCATCAAGACCAGCCCCAACCGGATGTCCCGGCTCGGCTGCATCGGCGCGTCCGAGCCCGGCCCCGGCGACTCCTGCTGGCAGGCGGTGCACGGAATCTACGCTCTCGCGTCCGGCGGATGGTTCGGTTCCGGGCTCGGTGCGAGTGTGGAAAAATGGGGGCAACTTCCCGAGCCGCACACCGACTTCATCTTCGCGATCACCGGGGAGGAACTGGGCCTGGCGGGGACGCTGTCGGTGCTGGCCCTCTTCGCGGCTCTAGGCTATGCGGGTATCCGCGTGGCCGGACGCACGGAGGACCCCTTCGTGAGGTACGCAGCGGGAGGCGTGACCACCTGGATCACGGCGCAGGCCGTGATCAACATCGGTGCGGTGCTCGGCCTGTTGCCGATCGCCGGTGTCCCGTTGCCGCTGTTCTCCTACGGAGGCTCGGCCCTGCTGCCGACCATGTTCGCGGTAGGGCTCATGATTGCCTTCGCACGGGAGGACCCTGCGGCGAGAGCGGCCCTGGCCATGCGGAGGCCCGGGGTCAGATGGAAGACGATGAGACGGCGCGTCACGAAGCGTCCGTCCGGAGAGCGGTGAATTTCGGTGCATGTCGTACTCGCCGGCGGGGGGACCGCCGGGCACATCGAGCCCGCGCTTGCCCTCGCAGACGCCCTGCGGAGGCAGGACCCGACCGTGGGAATCACTGCCCTCGGCACGGAGCGCGGACTCGAGACCAGGCTCGTACCCGAGCGGGGGTACGAGCTGGCACTGATCCCTGCCGTACCGCTGCCGCGCAAGCCCACACCCGAGCTGATCACCGTCCCGGGGCGGCTGCGCGGCACCATCAAGGCCGCCGAGCAGATCCTGGAGCGCACCAAGGCGGACTGCGTGGTCGGCTTCGGCGGCTACGTCGCCCTGCCCGGCTACCTCGCGGCCAAGCGCGCCGGGGTCCCGATCGTCGTCCATGAGGCCAACGCCAGGCCGGGCCTGGCGAACAAGATCGGTTCGCGGTACGCCCACGGGGTCGCCGTCTCCACTCCGGACAGCAAGCTGCGCGGCGCCCGCTACATCGGCATCCCGCTGCGCCGGACGATCGCCACCCTCGACCGGGCCCGGGTCCGCCCGGAGGCGCGTGCCGCCTTCGGACTCGACCCCAACCTGCCGACACTGCTCGTCTCCGGCGGCTCGCAGGGCGCCCGCCACCTCAACGAGGTGGTCACACGGATCGCGCCACTGCTCCAGCGGTCCGGAATCCAGATCCTGCACGTGGTCGGACCGAAGAACGAATTGCCGCGTATCGACAACATGCCGGGGATGCCGCCCTACATCCCGGTACCGTACGTGGACCGGATGGATCTCGCGTACGCCGCGGCCGACATGATGCTCTGCCGTGCGGGCGCGATGACCGTCGCCGAACTCTCCGCCGTCGGGCTGCCCGCCGCCTACGTCCCGTTGCCGATCGGCAACGGCGAACAGCGGCTCAACGCCCAGCCGGTGGTCAACGCCGGCGGTGGTCTGCTGGTGGACGACGCGGCGCTCACCCCGGAATGGGTGCAGGGCAACGTCCTTCCGGTGCTCTCGGATCCGCACCGGCTGTACGAGATGTCCCGTGCCGCCGCGGAGTTCGGGCGGCGGGACGCCGACGACCTGCTCGTCGGCATGGTGTACGAGGCGATTGCCGCACGCCGCCAGGCGTGAGGCGGGGCGGACCCGGGGCGCGCGCCCCGGG
>NZ_JBHWZS010000402.1:0-6805 GCF_042728155.1 Streptomyces sp. NPDC060209 | reverse complement strand
CGGCAGCTGTTGCTGCCGGGGGCGCCCTCGTACCGCTCCGGTTCCGGCCGGGGGCCGGACTCCGGTCAGATCAGGCCGAGCTCGCGAACCGCGTCGCGCTCCTCGGTGAGCTCCTGCACCGACGCGTCGATGCGCGCACGGGAGAACTCGTTGATGTCCAGGCCCTGGACGATCTCGTACTTTCCGTCCTTCGTGGTGACCGGGAAGGAGGAGATGATGCCCCCGGGGACGCCGTAGGAGCCGTCCGACGGGATACCCATCGAGGTCCAGTCACCCTCGGCGGTGCCGTTGACCCAGGTGTGCACGTGGTCGATGGCGGCGTTGGCGGCCGAGGCGGCCGAGGACGCGCCACGGGCCTCGATGATCGCGGCGCCGCGCTTGGCGACGGTCGGGATGAAGGTGTCGGCCAGCCACGCCTCGTCGTTGACGACCTCGGCGGCGTTCTTGCCGGCGATCTCCGCGTGGAAGATGTCCGGGTACTGGGTCGCCGAGTGGTTGCCCCAGATCGTCAGCCGCTTGATGTCTGAGACGGCGGCACCGGTCCTGGCGGCCAGCTGCGAGATCGCGCGGTTGTGGTCCAGACGGGTCATCGCGGTGAAGCGCTCGGCCGGTACGTCCGGGGCGGCCGCCTGCGCGATGAGGGCGTTGGTGTTGGCCGGGTTGCCGACGACGAGGACCTTGATGTCGTCCGCGGCGTTGTCGTTGATGGCCTTGCCCTGCGGCTTGAAGATGCCGCCGTTGGCGGACAGCAGGTCGCCGCGCTCCATGCCCTTCGTGCGCGGGCGGGCGCCGACCAGGAGGGCGACGTTGGCGCCGGCGAAGCCGACGTTGGCGTCGTCCGTGATCTCGATGTTGCGCAGCAGCGGGAAGGCGCAGTCGTCGAGCTCCATGGCGGTGCCCTCTGCGGCCTTCAGGCCCTGCGGGATCTCGAGGAGTCGCAGGTTGACCGGCACATCCGGGCCGAGCAGGTGGCCGGAGGCGATGCGGAAGAGCAGCGCGTAGCCGATCTGGCCGGCTGCGCCGGTCACGGTGACATTCACGGGAGTGCGGGTCATGGCGATCTCCGTTAGACAGCTGGCGGTGGGGGTCCCTGCCCCTGGTGCTGGATATCTCTGAATCTTGACGTGAAGAGATATCCAGCGGTCAGGCTATCGGACCCTCGCCGCCCGGGCCGCCCACCCCCCTGTGGGACCGCACACAGACGGTTACGCAACGCAGCCGCCCCTCACGTCACTCCGGCGTGGTGCACCCGGTCGCCCCGGAGGCGAGGGTCGCGCAGGCCTTGGCGTCGGAGGCCTTCTTCACGGCGACCATCGGGGTGTACGCGTCGGCGTCCGCGTCCACCGTGCCGACCTGCTCCGACGGGCCGGCGGTGATCTTCACGGTGTCGCCCGGGGACGCCTGGGTGATACGGGCCCACGCGGCCCCGCAGGTCTCGCTGTAGCGGACCTCTACGAGGCCGCTGCCGACGGTCACCCTGGCGACAGTGCCGGCGAACTGGCCGCCGCAGCCCATGGCTTCCGGGTCCTGTCCGGTGCAGTCGGCGCCGCTGCACTCGACGCCGGCGGGCAACTGGGGCGCGCTGGCGCCGGGCTCGGCGGACGGTGTCGCGGCCACCGCGCCGGCGTCGTCCTCCCCGCCCAGATCGGTGAGCAACACAGCCCCGGCTATCAGCAGGAGTGCGCCCACGACACCCGCGAGGAACAGCGTCAGCCTGCGACGGCCGCCCCCCTGCGGCTCCTGCGGCACCCCGGGGCCGGCACCCGTACGGCGTCCGCCTCCACCGGAATCCGGTGCGGATCCAGGCTGCGGCTGCTGCGGAATCCGCGGAGCCGTACCGCGCTGTACGGGTACGGACGGCGGGCGGCCCAGGTCCTGCCCCGCGCCTCCGGGCCCCTCTGCGGTCGAGACTCCGGCACCGCCCCCGGCCACGTGGCCCGCACGCCTGCCAGCCACCGGGGCCGCGGCCACACCCGCCTCACCGAGCGCCGCACGCGCCTGGGAGATCCTGATGGCCTCCATCGTCATGTCGTGGCGCATCTCGGAGCGGCTCCAGGCACGCTCCGCCAGTTCCCACATGGTCGTCAGGTGGTGCTGCTGCGTGCCCGTCGCCTCGGCGAGCGCGACGATCGCCCCCTTGGGCGCGAGCAGCCTGCCGTTGAGATAACGCTCCCACGACGTCTTGCTGTAGCCCGTGCGGTCGGCGACCGCTGCCAGGCTCAGCCCACTGCGGTCCACCAGTCTGCGCAGTTGGCCCGCGAACTCCCGCATCTGCGGATCGAGTTCTTCCGGTAGTGCCTTCCAACGAGGCATTGCTTCCCCCCAGTCGATTCCCCCGAACGTCCCCGGCGCGCCCCCGTACCCCGGCGCCGGGTCCTTCCCCCTGTCGTCGGAACGGTTGGTCCCGCGCTCCGAACTACCCAGAAGGATGCACGGATCCAGGATGCCAGTTCCGGACAAAGGGGCGCACGGGTGCATTCCGTATGAGCGCGCTCTCCGTTGTGCGCCGTAGCGCGTGCCGAGCAAGACCCCAGCCGTTGCCTGACGATCGCACGGTGGCGGAATGGTCACTTCCGTGCCACAGGCACCAGGCATCCCTTGAACCCGGTACCTCATGTCCATGACGCTTGACCCAGGACAGGGCAAGGCCGATCAAGACACCGCATTCCGGCGCTTCTTGAGCCGGCGCCCCTGTCCGGTGTCCGTCCCTTCTCGGGGGAGGGGACGGACACATCACTCAGCGGATCGTGAAGTGGACCACGTCCTGCAGGAACGGGACCCGCAGCCACGGCCCGGGCTGCGCCATCAGTGCGAGCAGCACGATCAGGGCGCCCATCAGGCCGTACGTGACCAGATCGGTGAACCGGGACCGTACCGCCAGCATGCCGACGGACGGGACGACCCAGCGCAGCACCGCCCCGGCGAGCAGCGCCACGCCCATCAGCATCGCGCCGATCCTGAACGCCTCGGCGAAGGGGTTGGTCCCCACGATCAGCAGCCCGAGCCCGGCGGTGCAGAGCACCGTGAGCAGTGGCCACTGACGGGCGGGAGCGGGGGCGTCCCCCGGTGCCGCCCGGCCGCCGCCCTCGGGACGCGCGGTGTCGCGGGTCAGCGAGAAGCGGCGCGAGGGCGCCCAGGTCGAGCCGCTTCCCTCTGCCGTCACGGCGCCCCCCTCTGCCTCAGCAGCCCCCTCCGCCTCAGCGGTGGCGGGCGTCTCGGCCTCCCCTGCTCCCCCATGCGTCCCGGGTTCCCCGGACGCGTCGCCTTCCCCGGTCACCCGGGACTCATCGGACACCCGGGGCCCCTCGGGCGCCACGGCCTCGTCGGACTTCCCTGCCTCCTCGGCCTGCCCGTCCGCGCGCGCACCGTCCGTCGGACTCGTACCAGCACCCATGACGTTCCTCCGGTCCGGATCAGCCGGCGGACGCGGCGGAGGCCTCGGCGGCAGCGCGCTCGGCAGCCTCGACCACGTTGACGAGCAGCTGGGCCCGGGTCATGGGGCCGACGCCGCCCGGGTTCGGGGCGACCCATGCGGCCACCTCGGCCACGCCGGGGTGGACGTCGCCGACGATCTTGCCGTTCTCGTCCCGGCTGACGCCGACGTCCAGCACTGCCGCGCCCGGCTTCACGTCCTCGGGCTTGATCAGGTGGGGCACGCCGGCGGCCGCGACGATGATGTCGGCCTGCCTGAGGTGCGCCGAGAGGTCACGGGTGCCGGTGTGGCACTGGGTGACGGTGGCGTTCTCGGACTTGCGCGTCAGCAGCAGCGGGAGCGGACGGCCGATGGTGACGCCCCGGCCGACGACGACCACATGGGCGCCGTTGATCTCGACGCCGTGACGACGGAGCAGGGTGACGACGCCCTGCGGCGTGCAGGGCAGCGGGCCGGTCTCGTTGAGCACGAGCTTGCCCAGGCTCATCGGGTGCAGCCCGTCCGCGTCCTTCGCCGGGTCCATCAGCTCCAGGATGCGGTTGGTGTCGATCCCCTTGGGGAGCGGAAGCTGCACGATGTAGCCGGTGCAGTCCGGGTTGGCGTTGAGCTCCCGTACGACCTCCTCGATCTCCTCCTGGGTGGCGGTGTCGGGGAGTTCGCGCTGGATGGAGCCCATGCCGACCTGTGCGCAGTCACGGTGCTTGCCGTTCACGTACCAGCGGCTGCCCGGGTCGTCACCGACGAGCAGGGTTCCCAGGCCGGGGGTGACGCCCTGTGCCTTGAGGGCCGCCACGCGGACGGTCAGATCGGACTTGATCGCAGCTGCGGTGGCCTTGCCATCGAGAATCTGGGCAGTCATGACACCCATCCTCGCGGATGACCCCGCCCGCGTACCAATCCTGGCCTGCCAGGTGGACGCCAGATTGCACTTGCACAACACATTCGGCAATCAGCTGGACAAAATGCGGATGTCACGACGACGATAAGGCCCGCATCACCGCGGACAGTGTCGGGGGGACCACCGTTCAGAATGCACACGATTCCTCCGTCCGGGCCGCGTCGTCCCCGCACTTCACAACGGAGGAATCTCGCCATGAGCTTCGGCGACCCCAACAACCCCTACGGCCAGCAGCAGGGTGGACAGCCCGGTGGACAGCCGGGCGGGCAGCCGGGCTACGGCTACCCGCAGCAGGCCCCGCAGGGTGCCCCCCAGCAGGGCTACGGCTACCCGCAGGCGCCGCCGGTCCAGGGCGGTTACGGCTACCCCGGTGGGCCCACCGAGATGCCCGGTGGTGTGAAGGCCGCCCGCGTCATGCTCTTCGTGATAGCCGGGCTCCAGGTCATCGGCACGATCTTCGTCGCCCTCGCCGCGGCGGCCGTGAACGCCGCCAAGAACGACGCGACGCTCCAGGAAGACGTCCAGTTCCAGCAGCTCGCCGAGTACTCGGGCAACGCGCTCTGGGGAATCGTCGTCTTCGCCGTGCTGTGGGGAGTCCTCGCCATCGTCCTCGGCGCCAAGTTCGGCAAGGGGGGCAACGGGGTACGCATCACGGCCATCGTCTTCGGCGTGATCACCGCGATCCTCGGCATCTACCCCTTCGTCGTGATGGGCCTCATCCACACGGTCCTCGCCATCCTGGTCGTCGTCTTCGTGGCGAAGTCCGACGGCGGCGCCTGGTTCAACCGCCAGCAGCAGCCGCAGCACTGACTTCCCCGCGCACCCGCGCGTGAAGGCCGTAGCACCCGCTGACCCGCGGGTGCGCGGCCTTCAGCCGTTTTCGGGCGCCGGTGTGGTCCGCTCCATGACGACGAAGGAGCCCACCTCCCGAGTGATCCGGTAGCGCGCCTCCGGGTGCAGCTGCTGGGCGTATTTCACCGGGTCGTCGATCGGCCGCGACCAGCCGAAGTCCAGGTTGATGGCGACGACGTCGGGTGCCGTGCCGGGCGCCCCGCCGACCCAGTAGACCGTGCGGTCCGCAGTCAGATGTGCCATCAGCGTGATGTCCGTCTCCACCCGGGCGCCCACGGGAATCGCGTCCAGCGCCGCTTCGGCGGCGTGGGTGCGCGCGTCGGCCCGGTACGTCTCCGGGCGCAGCAGGTCGCGGAGCGGAAGGTGCTGGGTGAGGGCGATGGCGATCGCCGCGGCCACGGGGACGGCGACGTTCGCGTACGAGACGAGCCAGGGCCGCTTCGATCCCTGACTGCGGCGGATGCCGTCGGCCATGGCCAGGAAGACGACCGGCATCAGGATCGCGCTGTAGTGCCAGACCATCCCCCAGTGGTTGGAGTCCTGGGAGAGCAGGCGCCAGCCGAGCGTGGGCAGGACCAGCAGGATCAGGGGTGAGCGGAGCGCCATGAACGCGGTGATGCCGACCAGGAAGACCAGCATCTCCAGCTTGACGGAGGAGTTGAGCACGCTGAGGACGGAGTCGAGCGGGGAGACCTCCTGCCCGCCGTTCTCCTCGATCTTCTTCCAGTAGTCGTACGTCCCGGCGCTGCTGGCCGCCGGTATGAGCACCAGCACCGTCAGCGCGAACGCGAACACACCGAAGGCCGCCAGGAGGAACCCCTGGAGCCGCCGTCCGTACAGGGCCAGGAGCCCGCCGACGACGGCGACGGTGATCCCGAGGTCCTCCTTGACCAGGACCAGCGGCAGTGACCACAGGACGACGGCCCGCCAGCGCTCCATGAGCAGGGCCCGGCAGACCAGGGCCAGCAGCGGGACGGCGAGGGCTATCTCGTGGAAGTCGGCCTTCACCGCTTCCTGCAGCCCCCAGGAAAGCCCGTACGCGACGGTGACGCACAGGCCGGAGCGGCCGCCCAGGATCTGCTGGACCGTGCGCCCGACGATGACGGCGGAGGCGGCGAACAGGGCGGCCTGGGCGAACAGCAGGGCGACGGCGGACGGCCAGATCCAGTAGAGCGGGACGAGGAGCGCCACCACGGGGCTGAAATGGTCGCCGAGTATCAGATAGCCCGGGCCCTTGATGTCCACGACCGGGGCGTCGAACCCGGCGTAGGCGCGCACCTCCTGCTCGAAGATGCCCAGGTCCCAGGAGGGCGACTGGAAGTGGCTGTACCGCAGGTACGCGTAGAGGAAGTAGAGCGCGCAGAGGACCACGGCGGCGATCAGGTACGGGCGCAGCGGCGCCGGGTGCGTCGTACCCGCGGCCGGTCCCTGGGCCTGCTCGCCGGGCACGTCGGTTTCGCTCTGGTTCAGGTCAAGCACGATGCCCCCGCAACGGAATCCCTCATTGGTCACTGCCGGTCGCACCGGTCCCGCCCGCTACGGCCCGACAAGGCCATTCATTAGAACAGAGGGACGACTGATCTCCGCACGCCGGGACGCACCGCAGGCCGCACCCCGAGGGG
>NZ_JBHWZS010000401.1:0-6816 GCF_042728155.1 Streptomyces sp. NPDC060209 | reverse complement strand
GGCGACTCGCGCCGCCCGCGCACCTGGGCCTGCCGGGGCCGTCAGGGTCTGCTCACCGCATCCGGGTGGCCCACTCCTGGACCTTCTTGATCCGGTCCTGGATCTGCCCGGCCGTCGCCTCCGCGCTCGGCGGCCCGCCGCACACCCTCCGGAGCTCGGTGTGGATCACCCCGTGCGGCTTGCCGCTCTGGTGCGTGTACGCCGACACCATCGTGTTGAGCTGCTTGCGCAGCTCCAGCAGCTTCTTGTGCGTGACCACCGGCCGGTTCTCGGCCGCCTTCTCCAGAAGGTCCGCCTCCTCCGCCGGCTTCTGCCTGCTGTGCGCGATCTGCCGGGTCTGCCGCTTCTGGAGCAGCAGCTGCACCTGGTCGGGTTCGAGGAGGCCCGGGATGCCCAGGTAGTCCTGCTCCTCCGCGCTCCCCGGGTGGGCCTGCATGCCGAATTCGGCGCCGTCGTACAGCACCCGGTCGAAGACCGCGTCGGATTCCAGCGCCTCGAAGGGCAGCTGGTCCTCGGTCTCCTCGTCCTCGAGCTTCTCCGCGTCCGCGAGGAGCTGGTCCTCCTCGGCGAACGGGTTCTCCTCGTCGCTGGCCTTCTTCGGCTTGTCGAGCACGTGGTCGCGCTCGACCTCCATCTCGTTCGCGAAGTCGAGGAGCATCGGGATGGTCGGCACGAAGACGGACGCCGTCTCGCCGCGACGCCGGGACCGCACGAAACGGCCGACGGCCTGGGCGAAGAAGAGCGGCGTCGAGATGGTCGTGGCGTACACGCCGACCGCGAGGCGCGGGACGTCGACGCCCTCCGACACCATCCGGACCGCGACCATCCAGCGCGACTCGTCCTGGCTGAACCTGTCGATGTTCTTGGACGCGGCCTTCTCGTCGGAGAGGACCACGGTCGGCTTCTCCCCGGTGACCGACTTGAGGATCTTGGCGTAGGCCCGCGCCGACTCCTGGTCCGTCGCGATGACGAGCCCGCCGGCGTCCGGAATGCCCTTACGGACCTCCGTCAGCCGCTTGTCGGCGGCGGACAGCACGTTGGGGATCCAGTCGCCGGTGGGCGACAGCGCGGTGCGCCAGGCCTGCCCGATGGCGTCCTTGGTCATCGGCTCACCGAGACGGGCGGCGATCTCGTCCCCGGCCTTGGTGCGCCAGCGCATGTTGCCGCTGTAGCTGAGGAAGATCACGGGACGGACGACCCCGTCGGCCAGGGCGTTGCCGTAGCCGTAGGTGTAGTCGGCCGAGGAGCGGCGGATGCCGTCGTTGCCCTCCTCGTACGCGACGAAGGGGATCGGGTTGGTGTCGGACCTGAACGGCGTGCCGGTGAGCGCCAGGCGTCGCGTCGCCGGGTCGAACGCCTCCTGGCAGGCCTCGCCCCACGACTTCGAGTCACCGGCGTGGTGGATCTCGTCGAGGATCACGAGCGTCTTGCGCTGCTCGCACCGGTTTCGGTGCAGCATCGGGCGCACGCCGACACCGGCGTACGTGATCGCGACCCCGTGGTACTCCTTGCTCACGGGTCCGGCGCTGTACTCGGGGTCGAGCTTGATGCCTATACGGGCGGCGGCCTCCGCCCACTGCTTCTTGAGGTGCTCGGTGGGCGCCACGACGGTGATCTGCTGCACCACGTGGTGGTGCAGCAGCCATGAGGCGAGGGTCAGCGCGAAGGTGGTCTTCCCCGCGCCGGGGGTCGCGACGGCGAGGAAGTCGCGCGGCTGGTCCTGGATGTACCTGTCCATCGCGCCCTGCTGCCAGGCTCGCAGCTTGCCGGCCGTACCCCAGGGGGCGCGGCCGGGAAAGGCGGGTGAGAGGTGGTGGGAGGCGGTAGTAGTCACGGTCTCCGGTTCGGCACTCGGGTACGTGGGGCGCTGGCCGTACGGACCGGAACCGGCCCGTACGCGATACGACAACCGGGCCACCCTACCGGCGGGCGGGGCCGAACCCCGTACGAATCAGCCGTGCCCCGGCCCTGCTGAGACCCGCTTCACAGGAGGCGGTTGTCCTGCGAAGCCCGGAAGCCGCTCCGCGATCCTGGCCGTGTCCGGCGCCCCTCGGCACACATCCCTCCACCTCGGCACGCGTGCGCGGGGCGTCCAGCTCCCCCTCGGTGAACCGCGGATCCGGACCAGCCACGGACGGACGGCACCGCGCGGTACCACTCGGTGCTACGCGTCCGTCCGTACCCGCGTAGCCACCCACACCCCCACCAGCGCCACCGCCGCCATCGGCAGGAACACCACCGTGAACGCCCCCGGGTGCGCCGTGGCCGTGCCGCTGCCCACGGCCCCGTGGGCAGCCGTACCCACCGCGCCGCCTCCGAGCGCGGCGAACGCCGCACCGCCCGCGGCGAGCAGCAGCGCGTTGGACAGGCCGTCCGAGATCTGGAGGGCGGCCGAATTGGCCCCCGCCTCCTGCGGCGCCGACAGCTTCAGCAGCAGCACGCTCGTCGAGGCGATCACCATGCCCATGCCGAAGCACCCGACACCCCAGACCACGGCCAGCGTCCACACCGGTACCGACTCGATCAGCACGCTGGGCGCGGCGACGATCGCCAGCGTCACGAGCACCATCCCGACCACCATGAGAGCCCCCCGGTGGGGCTCCAGCCGGGGCCGGGCCAGCACGTACGAGCCGAGCGCCCAGGTCAGGCCGCCCGCGGCCAGGGAGAGGCCGGCCAGTGTCGGGGACAGGCCGCGCTGGGTCACGAGCATCAGCGGGACGAAGGACTCGGCGACGATGAACGAGCCGGCCGATATGCCCCGCAGCAGGATCACGGCCGGCAGCCCCCGCGCGGCCCGGACGGTCCCAGGGGGCAGCAGCCCGCGCACGGCGGGTACGAGCAGTGCCGCGCCGGCCAGCGCAGGGACCAGCGAGACCCACCGCAGCTCCTGCCCCGCGTACTGGAGCAGCCCGGCGCCCGCCGAGATCCCGAGCGCGAGCCGGATGCGGCGCCCGTCGAACGGCTCCGCCGCGGCTTCCGCGTCCGCGGGGCCTCCCGCCATCCGCCGGATCGCGGGCAGCGCCAGGCCCAGCGGCAGGAGGATGAGGACCGGGATGCCGACGAAGACCCAGCGCCACCCGAGGTGCTCGGTCACGGTCCCGGAGGCCAGCGGGCCGACGACGGACGGGACGATCCAGGCCGCCGAGAAGCCCGCCATGATGCCCGGCCGGATCCGCTCCGGGTAGGCCCGCCCGATGACGACGTACAGCGCCACGATCACGAGGCCGCCGCCGATGCCCTGGACGGCCCGACCCAGGATGAACGTCCACATGTTCGCCGCGGTCCCGGAGAGCAGCAGCCCGGCCCCGAACGCACCGATTCCCGTGGCGAGCGGGGCGAGCGGCCCGCGCCGGTCGGCCCACTGCCCGGAGAGCACCATGGCGAAGAGGCTGGTGGTGAAGTACGCGGAGAAGGCGAACGCGTAGAGCGGGATGCCGTGCAGCTCACGGGCCGCGACCGGCATCGCCGTGCCGACGGCGGTCGCCTCGAAGGCGATGAGCAGGACGACGGAGACGATCCCGATGCTGAGCGCCCTGTACGTACGTCCGAGCACGCCTTCCGCCGGGGTGTCGGCGGTGGTCTCCACGAGGGCGGCAGTGACCTCGGCGTCACGGGGTTCCAGGGCAGTCATGAGCCCCAGAGTAAGGGCCACCACCCCGGGTGACCCCTGTCGGTGGGCGGGTACGGGGCTGGTCCCTTGGTCGTACGACTCGGGTCTCCAGCGGCCTCAGCCGCCCGAATGGAAGCCCGGCCGGTACGGCCGCCCCCTGGTGCGGGGACGGCCGTACCCGTGCCAGGGCTACGCCGGGTCCAGCGCCGGCTGTGTCTCCAGCCCCCCGTCGTTCTCGCAGCCCAGCTCCTTCGCCATGGCCAGTGAGAAGGAGTGGGCGACGGTCGCGTAGGCGTCCTTCAACGCTTCGAGTCATCTTCGGGTTCCGTGGGTTCAGCCCCGTAGTAGACGCGGATGTCGACGTGTGCCGGAGCGAGGCCTGGCAGTTCCCCGCTCCGCCAGGCCAAGGTGACGAACGCATGACCCGGTGCCGAACCGGCCAACTCCCCCATCTTCAGCGCGGTGTACCGCGACGCCGGGGCCCCATGGGAGGCTGACCGGAAAGGCGCCAGGTGATCCGAAGGTGGAAGCCGGTTCCCCTGGCGGCCGGGGATGTAAACGCAGCAGACGTCCCCGTGCCCTGTGCCGGAGGCGTCACAGCGCCTTCGCCGCCCCGGCAGACACCGCAGCACCTCCGCAGAGTCCGCACGGGACACGACGTCTCTACTTCGGGGTGAGCACGGGGGTCTTCGGCAGACCGCCGTTGTTCTGGCAGTCGAGTTCCTTCACCAGCTTGAGCGCCATGGTGTGAAGAATGGTCATGTTCATATTGCGGTACTCACGCGTATCAGGCGCGTCGCTCTTCCCGCGCCCGAAACCGCCCTGGATCCGGAGCGGCGTCTTGTCCGAACCTTCCAACTGCGGACTCACGCATTCAAAGTAGAGTGATGCGCCACCCCGCCCGACAGAAGACTGCACACCCATGGTGTACAGCTCGCCGCCGGTCGGGAGCCTCTCGTCCTCCGCATCCTGCGGGGCGTACATGGAGAACGAGATGCCAGCCTCGTCACCCAGACCCCCACCTTTCGGGTCGGCCTCACACAGGTGCGCTCCCCCGGCCCACGAACGGCCGGACTCATAGCCCTCCTTGAGGGCGTCCACAACCTTCTCCATGCCGTTTCCGTTCGCCCAGTTGAAGACCTTCTCCCCCGTCACCTTTTCGAGCATCGCCGCCGTCGGACCGGCGAACAGACCGCCGCACACTTCATCGGCCCCGACGAATTGCGCGTGCTCCTCCTCCCCGGCGCCGCATGCCACGCCCCCGGCGCCCAAGACCAGGACCACTCCCACAGCCGTCAGCAACCGCCGCACCCTCGCACACCCAATTCCCTGGTCTCGCGTTCGGTTCAAGCCATCCACCCGTTCACCACCTGTTGGCGCCGACAGTGCCATGCGCTCAGATCAGGCCTCGGGCCCGGCGCCCTGGACCCTCGCACGAAGGTTCCCATCCTGGCAGCCCACGAGTCTGGATTCATTCAAGTCCTCTGCCAACGAGCCCTCCGTCCTTGCGTCCAACCTTTCAATCTCTTCTTTGTGACGCGAGAGGAAATCGTCGACCGGTGTCTCCGTGTACGCCTCTCCAGCGGTGTACACGGCCATCTTTTCGACGTCGGTGAGGTCGTCCACCTCCTCCTTGTTCTCGTCGATCACCTTCTCGCCCATGCCTCCCGCACATCTCCCATGACCTGCTCGACGGCTCCGGTCGCTGTGTCGGTGAAAATAGGCACCAGGAGTGCCCCAGCGCCGCTGAGCTGGCGGTGCGGGCCCCCGCAGGACGGGGACTTCGTGGACGCCGAACTGCTGCACGGGCTGGTGATGGCCCAACTCGGCCCGGCGCGTGACTGCTCAGGGGGTGCGCATCAGGTCGCGGAGGCTCGCGACGAGGGCAGGGACGTCGCGTTCGACCTCCGCCGGGGCTGCGGCCCCTGCCAATTCCGCCGACTGGTGCGTGGTCGCGCAGGGGCGGCACAGGCCGTCCGGGAGCGCTTCGGCAGGGCCGGGGCGGCCGCAGTCGGTGCACTCGACCAGAACGCTGCGGACGGGGGCGCCGGGGAGGCCGCCCTGGGTCGGTGCGGGTGCTGCGGGCAGGTGGGGCGGCATCTTGTCGGTGAGGCGGCGGCGTACCAGGCCGATGGGCGATCCGATGCGCTCGGGCAGTCCGGCGGTGAGCGCCGAAGTCAGGTAGTCGGCGCTGACACCTCGCGCGAACCATGCGGCGGCGAGCGGTTCCAGTGCGCCGCAGTCGGCGGCGGAGAGCGCGAGGCGGGGTTCGCTGCGGCCAAGCTCGGCGAGGGTGAGGTAGGCGGGGGAAGGGGGCGCGACAGCCGAGGGGGTGCCTGCGTCCGGCTCCTCCTGCGGCGCCGGGGGCGTGGGCGGGTTCGGGCCGGGTCGCTCCGCAGCGCGCTGTTGGGGTACGACCGCCGGTTCGGCGGAGGGTGCGGGCGCCTGCTCCGGGCCAGTGGCAGCCTCACCTGCGAGCCTGGCGATCCACCACTCGTTGTCGTGGGCGGTGCGGGACCAGTAGGTGAGCGTCACCCACCGGCACTGACCTGCCCCTTCCACCCGGCAACGCACGCGCCGCAGGTGCCCGGCCACGGCGAGGGCGCGCAGCGCGGTGCCGATGGCCATCTGGCCGTACAAAGGCAGGTCCTTGGCCAGCGACTTGATGTCCATGGCGGCGCCGTCGGGGAGGCGGTCGACATACCCGGCGACATAGCGCTCCCGCTCGGGCAGCAGGGCGAAAGCTACCGCACCGGAGGGGTCTTGGGCCGGGACGGTCTGCTTGCCGTAGCCGGTGTGCGCCTTGCGGTACGGGCGCGAGGCTGCGGGAGCGGGCGGGGCGGAGCTAGGGTGCTGGATAGCCACGAGATCGTCCTTCTTGGGTGCGCGATCTTGGGTCAGACCCCGGCCGGTGCGCCAAACACCGTGTCGGGGTCGTCTCGTTGTGGGCACCGTAAGCAGCCGCGACTCTCCGCTGCAACTCGATCACGATTAGTCATACTTGCTGGCCGTGACGGGTGGGAGGGAGGGGAGGTTTTCCCAAAAGCCCTTACCTACCCCCCGGATGAACAACACCGCTCGAACCCCGGCCCTCGCGTCTCAGCCCTCGAAGCCCGAAGCTCAAGCGTCGGCCCCGCAGGCATCCCTCGATTCCCCGAACTAGTGATAGGGCCGCACCCGGCGCTCGGGCCCCGATCCTCGGGACC
>NZ_JBHWZS010000400.1:0-6888 GCF_042728155.1 Streptomyces sp. NPDC060209 | reverse complement strand
GTGACACGACGTACCCGCTCGTCCTGGCGCAAGGAGAGGCGGGAACGGCATTACAATGTGGCTGATAGTTTCTCCGGCACCCACGCCGGTGGGCCGCGGCGCTGCGACACGTCCCCCTGTGTTTCAGTCAGGTTTCGGCCATCTCAGCGGACTTCTCGCGATCAACAAGGAGCGACCATGGGCCTCGGCGTGCGCTGGACCTTGCACGGCGACGGAAAGACGCCCGCACCGGGGGCCGTGGTGCGCCCCGACGAGCGGCTCTCCTGGCCCCGTACGTTCGGCCTCGGCGCCCAGCACGTGGTGGCCATGTTCGGCGCGTCCTTCGTGGCGCCCGTCCTGATGGGGCTCGACCCGAACCTCGCGATCATGATGTCCGGTGTCGCCACCGCCATCTTCCTGCTGGCGACGAAGGGCAGGGTGCCCAGCTATCTGGGGTGCTCGCTCTCCTTCGTGGGTGTGGCCGCCACGATCCGGGCCAGCGGCGGCAGCAGTGCCACCGTCACGGGCGCGGTCCTGGTGGTCGGTGCCGTGCTGTTCCTCGTGGGGCTCATGGTGCAGCGGTTCGGCGCGCGGATCATCCACGCGGCGATGCCTCCCGTGGTGACCGGCGCCGTCGTGATGCTGATCGGCTTCAACCTGGCACCCGTCACCGCGTCGACCTACTGGCCCCAGGACCAGTGGACGGCCCTGCTGGTGATGCTCTTCACCGGGCTGGCCGTGGTCTGCCTGCCCGGGTTCTTCTCCCGTATCGCGATCTTCCTCGGGCTCGTCTTCGGCTATGTCCTGTCCTGGGTGCTCGACCTGGTCTTCGGGAAGATCCACTCCCCGGCCGGCGGCGCCGAGGCGGTCGACCACTGGCGGCTGGACCTGTCGGCCGTGGCGGACGCGGACTGGATCGGACTGCCGTCCTTCCACGCGCCGAGCTTCGAATGGTCGGCGGTCCTGGTCGCGCTGCCGGTCGTCATCGCCCTGATCGCCGAGAACGCCGGGCATGTGAAGGCCGTCGGCGAGATGACCGGCGACTCGCTCGACGACAAGCTGGGTACCGCCATCGCCGCGGACGGCGCCGCCTCGATGCTGTCCACGGCCGTGGGCGGCCCGCCCAACACCACGTACTCCGAGAACATCGGAGTGATGGCGGCGACCCGGGTCTATTCCACCGCCGCCTACTGGGCCGCGGCCGGCTTCGCGCTGCTCTTCGGCCTCTGCCCCAAATTCGGTGCGGTCGTCGCCGCGATCCCCGGCGGGGTGCTCGGCGGCATCACCGTCATCCTCTACGGCATGATCGGCCTGCTGGGCGCCCAGATCTGGCTGAACGCCAAGGTCGACCTGCGCAACCCCCTCAATCTCGTACCTGCCGCCGCGGGCATCATCATCGGGGTCGGCGGGGTCAGCCTGAAGATCACCGACAACTTCGAGCTGAGCGGCATCGCTCTCGGCACCCTCGTGGTGATCACCGGCTACCACGCACTGCGGGCGTTCGCCCCCGCGCACCTCAAGACCCAGGAGCCCCTGCTCGACTCGGGCACGTCCCAGTACGACGAGAAGCCGCCGGCCGGCACGTCCTGACCACACCGGGCAGTACCGCTCAGCCCCTGGCCAGCTCGTAGGCGTAGTCCGGTGTGAACGAACCGGCTGCCCCCTTGCAGCCGTCGGACTCCCCCGGCAGCTTCACCCAGAGGTAGGCGTCGATCCCGGCCAGGCCGGTGTCCGTCGTCGGGGTCCTGCCGAGCGCCCGGCCGGCCGGGTCGCACCACTCACCGGCTTCGGGCGCCCCGTTGCCGTTGCGGCTGGTGTCGATGACGGCGCCCAGGCCGGGGGGACCCCCGAGCGCGGCGAGCACCCGCCGGGCGTAGGCGGCCTCGTCGGCCGTGCCGTGGAAGTTGGACACGTTGGTGAAGATGCCGTCGCCGCTGGTCGCCGCGCCCGCCTCGCGGAGCGCCGCGGCCTGTTTCGCGGCGGCGTGCCAGCCGGAGTGCCCGCCGTCGAAGTAGACCTTGGCCCGCGGGTTCGCGGCGTGCAGGGTCCGGCCGGCCCGGGCCAGGGACGCGAAACGGTCGGACCGCTGTCCGGCCGACAGGCAGTCCGACAGGGCGATCGCGTCCGGCTCCAGGATCACGATGACCGGTCCGCTGCCGAGGCCCGCGGCGAAGTCCTCCATCCACGCGTCGTACGCGTCCAGACCTGGCGCCCCTCCCTCGGAAGCGCCGCCGCAGTCCCGGTCGGGGATGGCGTACGGCACGAGGACCGGCGTACGCCCGGCGGCCGCCGCGGCGGCCGTGACGCCCCGGACCTGCCCGGTCACGGCGCCGGGGTTGTAGGCGGGGAACCAGACGGCGGCGGGCTGCGCCGCGATCCTGGACTCGATGAGCGGGCGTCGCGGATCGTCCCGGTGGGCACGGACCCAGTCCAGGACCTGGGACTCCGGGTGGCGGTAGAGCCCGGTGAGCTGCGCGGCGGACCGCGAGGGGCGCTCGGGCGATGCGGCCGGGGCCGGGCTCTCACGCGCCGTCCGGGTGGGGCTCGGGGAAGGCGGGGCCGTCGCGGAGGCCGAGGGGGACACGGACGGGGTGGGCACGGCGGGTAGCGGTTCCAGGACCGGGGACGCGGTCGTGTCCGGCCGCGCGGTCGTGCGCTCGCCGCCCTCCGCGGCGGCCATCACGCCCGTCGCCGCACCGGCCGCCACCACGGCCGACGCCAGCGCCGCCATGGTGTGACGGCGTGCGGCGCGTCTCCTGCTCCGTACCTCGGTCCTGCCTTGCTCCCGTACGCCCGACACCCCTCGTCCCCTCCCCCGGCGCCTGGTGTTCGTCCGTTCCGATGAAGTCTCCGGCCCGTCGGCGCCGTGGCGAGCCTAAGGCTGGGACGCTGCCCGCATGGACCGGATCGAGCAGTTCACACATCCGGCCGGCGCGGCCGGCACGGTGACCGACGTCGGCGCGGTGATCGAGCGGATGCGCGCGTTCCGCTCCGACTGGCCGCCCGGGGACGGCGTGGCGGTGTTCAACCAGGTCTACCTGACGGTCACGGAGACCCTCTCCCGTCACCTCGCGGACGGAGCGTTCCAGGACCGGAAGGCCGTCGCCGCACTGGATGTGCGCTTCGCCGAGCACTATCTGACGGCGGTCGACACGGCCGTCTCGGGCGGCCTTCCGCCCGAGTGCTGGCGCCCCCTGTTCCAGTACCGGCGCCATCCGGGCGTACGCCCGCTGCAGTTCGCACTGGCCGGTATCAACGCGCACATCGGGCACGATCTCGCACTGGCCGTCGTGGACACCTGCCGTACGCTCGCCTGCGCTCCGGCGGACCTGAAGGAGGAGTTCGACCGGGTGGGCGATCTCCTCGTGATGCTGGAGGAGCGGATCCGCGAAGATCTGATGCCCGGTCCCGATCTGCTGGAGGTCGCCGATCCCCTCATCCATCTCGCGGGGTCCTGGAGTCTGGAGCGGGCCCGTGAAGCGTCGTGGTCGGCCGCCAAGATGCTGTGGCAGCTGCGTGGGGTGCCGCCCCTGGCCGAGGAGTTCAGGTCACGGATGGATGCCGGAGCCGGGCTGGTGGGGCGCTTCCTGCTCACTCCGTGCCGCTGAAACGATGCGCCACCCGCCCGCCTCTCAGCCCTCCGGGAGCTCGACCGGCGCGATCTCGTCGAAGACGTCACCCGGACCGGGGTTCGCCGGATCGGTGGCGCCGCCGAACTGTGCCATCACACCCCATACGGCGTTCAGCGCGGTCTGCACGGCTCCCTCGGCCCAGCCCGCCGTCCACGAGATGTCGTCGCCCGCGAGGAACAGGCCGCGCTTGTCGGCGGGCAGCCGGTCCTGCATGAAGTGGGTGAACAGCCGCCGCTGGTAGCGGTAGTGGCCGGGCAGGTTGGCCTTGAACGCGCCCATGAAGTACGGCTCGTTCTCCCAGGAGACGGTGACGGGATTGCCGATGACGTGCTTGCGGATGTCGACGCCCGGATAGATCTCGCCGAGCGACTTGAGCATGACGTCCATGCGCTCCTTGGGGGAGAGCGGCAGCCACTTCAGGCTGTCGTCGCACCAGGTGTAGGAGAGACAGATGACGGCCGGCTTGTCGGGCCCGTCGTCCAGGAGGTACGTCCCCCGGGTCATCCGGTCCGTGAGCGTCATGGACATCGTGTCCCGGCCGGTGGTCTCGTCGGCGTCCAGCCAGAACGGCCGGTCGACGGGCACGAACAGCTTGGACGACTCCATGTAGTGGGTGCGCTCCATCGCCGTCCAGTGGTCGATCGGGAAGAGCGCGTCGTCGCAGGCGATCTTGGAGAGCAGCAGCCAGGACTGACCGGTGAACACCGCGGCCCGGTAGGTGCGGATGTCGCCGGTGGCGTCGGTGACGGTGATCCGGTTCCCGGCGGTGCGGTCCAGCCGGGTCACGGCGGTGCGCGGCTGCCCGTCGTGCAGGGAGGAGAGTGACGTGCCGAGCGGCCAGTGCACGAGCTTCTGCGGCTCACGGTCCCACAGGCGCAGCGGCAGCTGCTGGCTGCCGCCGACGATCCCCCGGTGGTGGTCGTCGGCCTCGGTGTAGACGACGCGGAGGATCTCCAGGATCGAGTTGGGGAAGTCGGTGTCCCAGCCGCCGGTCCCGAAGCCGACCTGCCCGAAGATCTCGCGGTGCCGGAAGGAGGAGAAGGAGTCGGAGCCGCAGAGGAAGCCGTAGAAGGTCTGGTCGTCGAGCTTCTCGACGAGCTTCGCCCAGATCTCCCGGATGCGCGGCACGTCGCGCTCGCGCATCGCGCGGTTCATGTCGGAGAAGTCGGCGCCCTCCTCCAGGCAGGAGTTCCAGGCGTCCATCACCTCGCGGTACACCGGGGGCAGGTCCTCGATGGTCCGCGCGTAGTGGGACTCGCCCTTGAGGTCGACGACGGTCGACGGGGTGGCCGGTGAGAGAGGGTTGGGGAACGGCTTGGTCTCCAGGCCCACCAGGTCGATGTAGTGCTGGAGCGCCGTGGACGAGGGCGGGAAGCGCATGGCGCCCATCTCGGCGGTCAGCGAGGGGTCGCAGCCCTCGAAGCCGACGGTGCGCAGCCGGCCGCCGATCCGGTCCGCCTCGTAGACGACGGGCTTCAGCCCCATCTTCATCAGTTCGTACGCGGCGATGATGCCGGACAGCCCGCCGCCGATGACGGCGACCTCGGTGCCGTGTTCGGTGGCCGGTATCTGCCCGATGCCCGCCGGGTGGGCGAGGAAGTCGTCGTAGGCGTAGGGGAAGTCCGGCCCGAACATGGTGATCGGCGGCTGCGCGTCGGTGTGCTGGACGGCGTTGGGCACCGTGGACGTCATGGGGTACGGACTCCTAGCGGGGAAGTGAGCGACGGGGGCGAGGGCTCAGACGAGGGAGCCGTACAGACCGGGAACGCGGTCCTTGAGATACGGGTTGGCGGCACGCGAGGCGGCGAGCAGAGCGGGGTCGACCTCGCCGACGAGGAATTCCTCTCCGCGGCCGGCGCGGGCGCGGACCGTGCCGTCGGGGCCGGCCAGGCAGCTCAGTCCGGTGAAGTCGAACTCGCCTTCTCTGCCTGCCCTGTTGACGTACGCGATGTAGAGCTGGCTCTCGAAGGCGCGGACCGGCACGACGGCCTCGGCGACGAACGGGAAGGGGTGCATCAGCGCGGTCGGGACCAGGAGCAGCTCGGTCCCGGCCAGGGCGTGCGCGCGCACGTTCTCCGGGAACTCGACGTCGTAGCAGATCAGCAGCCCGACCTTCACGCCGTCCAGCTCGGCCTGCACCACGGGCTGCTCCCCGGGCGTGAACCACTCCTCCTCGAAGCTGCCGAAGAGGTGGGTCTTGCGGTAGTTGGCGAGTGGTTCCCCGTCGGGGCCGATGAGCTGCGCCGCGTTGAAGACCGCCTCGCCGGACCGCTCCGGGTAGCCGTAGTGGACGGCGAGGCCGTGGCGCACGCAGATGTCGGCGACCGCCCGCGCGGCGGGCCCGTCCGCGGACTCGGCCAGCTCGGGGACGGCGTCGCCGATGGCGTATCCGGTGAGGAACAGCTCCGGGCAGACCAGCAGCCGGGCACCTGCGGCGGCTGCCCTCGCCGCGGCCTCGTCGAGCGTGGCGAGGTTGTCGTCCACGGAGCCGGCTCGTCCGGAGCTCTGGAGCAGGGCGGTGCGCAACGGCGGCATGGCTGACCTCGGGCGGGACGGGCGGGGTGGGGAGACGTATTGAAGGTACGGCGCGGAGATCGCGGCCGACAAGACGCGATTGTTGCGCGTACACCGTCGATCCGTTGCGCGGGAACCCGCCGGGGCGGCGATTTGTTGCGTGGGGCGTTCTCGCAGGTCAGGCGAGTGATTTCGGTCTCGCCGGACAGCCTCCCGCCCGGCCCGGGACCCTGCTCCCCCGGTGTCCGCCCGGCTGTCAGGCCGGCGGGCCCGAGGAGTACCGCCGCAGCAACGGGGAGAGCACGAGGACCGACTTGGTCCGCTCGACGTAGGGCTCCCCGGCGATCCGTTCCAGCACCTGCTCGAAGTGCCGCATGTCGGCTGCGAAGACCTGCACGATCGCGTCGGCGTCGCCCGTCACCGTGGACGCGGACGCGACCTCCGGATAGGCGGACAGACCCCGCTTGATCGCTTCGGGGGCGGTGTTGCGGCTGCAGTAGATCTCGATGAACCCCTCGGTCTCCCAGCCGAGCGCCGCAGGGTCGACCCGCACGGTGAAGCCCGTGATGGCGCCTTCGGCGCGCAGTCGGTCCACGCGGCGTTTGACCGCGGGTGCGGAGAGGCCGATGAGGGCGCCGATGTCCGCGTAGGAGCGGCGGGCGTCTTCGGCGAGGGCGTGGACGATGCGTTCGTCGAGGTCGTTCAGGCGCACTTCGGGTGGATCACTTTTCTGCGGCGGAGGGTTTCGGGGGCGGCACGGGCC
>NZ_JBHWZS010000399.1:0-6889 GCF_042728155.1 Streptomyces sp. NPDC060209 | reverse complement strand
CGGAGGACGTGGCGGGCAGCGGTCGCGCGGCGGCCTCAGCCCTTCACGTTGAAGCCCGCCCGCAGGAGGGTGTCGTCGCCCGAGGACGGGCCGACGAGCAGCTCGAAGGCGCCGGGCTCGACCACGCGCCGGCCCGCCGCGTCCACGAGGGTGCACTCGGAGACCGGCAGCTCCAGCAGGACCTCGCGGGCCTCGCCCGGGGCGAGCGTCACCTGCCGGTAGGTCTTGAGCTCCTTCTCGGCCCAGGTCACGGATGTCACGGTGTCGCTGACGTACACCTGCACGGTCTCCAGTACCGGCCGCTCGCCGGTGTTGTGGACGGTGACGCGTGCCCGGAGCGTGTCGCTCTCCCCGACGCTCGCCGTGAGCACCTCCAGGTCGGAGTACGCGACGGTCGTGTAGCTCAGGCCCTCGCCGAACACGAAGGCCGGACGCTGGGTGAGGTCGGCGTACCGGGAGCCGTGCTGACCGCGGATCTGGTTGTAGTACGTCGGCTGCTGACCCGCGTGCCGGGCGAAGGAGACGGGCAGCCGCCCCGACGGCTCCACGATGCCCAGCAGGACCTCGGCCACCGCCCGGCCCCCCTGCATGCCCGGGTTGAAGGCATGCACGATCGCGGACGCGTTGAGCGCGGACGGCGGGAGCACCAGGGGCTTCGAGCTGATGACCACGACGACGAGCGGCTTGCCGGTCGCCGCCAGCGCGTCGAGCAGCGCGACCTGGTCGCCGACAAGCTCCAGGGTCGCGGTGGACTTGCCCTCGCCGACCAGCTCGATGCGGTCGCCGACCACGACGACGACGTAATCGGCGGCCTCGGCGGCGGCGACCGCCTCGCCGATCAGCGCGGTGTCCGGTTCGGCGGGGACGACCACCTCCGGGCGGGGCTGGCCGTCGGGGAAGAACTGCCCCTCCGGGTCCGCGCCCACGTCGAGGATCCTGGCGCCCCGCGCGTACAGGACCGTCCAGTCGGCGGGCGCGTGCTCGCGGAAGCCGTCGAGGACGGTACGGATCATGGCGCGCGGCTGGCCGTCCGGGAGCCAGTCCACCTGGCCCGACGAGCCCGCCCAGTCACCCAGCTGGGTCTGCGCGTCGTCCGCGTTCGGCCCGATCACCGCGACCGTACGGGGGCCGGGGGCCCCGGCGGCCCGCCCGTCGTCCCCCGCCGTGAGACCGCCGGCCAGCGGCAGTGAGCCGTCGTTGGTCAGCAGCACCAGTGAGCGCCGGGCCGCCTCCAGGTTCAGTACGGCGTGCCCGGCGCTGCCGATGATCTCGGCCTGGCGGGCGGTGTCGGGGCGGCGGGGGTCCTCGAACAGGCCGAGCTCGAACTTGAGCGTCAGGACACGGCGCACGGCCGCGTCGATCTCCGCCTCGCCCAGCGTGCCGTTCCCGACCGCTTCCAGGGCCCCCTCGAAGAACCCCTCGGTCGCCATCACCATGTCGTTGCCCGCGCGGACCGCCGCCGCGGCGGCCTGGGCGTAGTCGGCGTACACCTTCTGCTCCCACACCATGCGGCCGACGTTGTCCCAGTCGGTCACCAGCGTCCCGGTGTAGCCCCACTCCTCGCGCAGCACGTCGTTGAGCAGCCAGTCGTTCACCGTGATCGGCACGCCGTCCATGGACTGGTAGCCGAGCATGAACGTCCGGCAGCCCTCCCTGGCGACCCGCTCGAACGGCGGCAGGAACCAGGACCGGAGCTTGCGCCGCGAGATGTCCGCCTCACTGGCATCCCGGCCGCCCTGCGTCTCCGAATACCCCGCGAAGTGCTTGGCCGATGCCAGGATCGCGGTCGGGTCGGCCAGACCGTCGCCCTGGTACCCGCGCACCATCGCCGACGCCAGCTCCCCGATCAGATGAGGGTCCTCGCCGAACGTCTCGCTGACCCGGCCCCAGCGCAGATCCCGGGCGATGCAGAGCACCGGTGAGAACGTCCAGTGCACGCCGGTCGCCGCGACCTCGACCGCCGTGGCCCGCGCGATCCGCTCCACCAGCTCCGCGTCCCAGGTCGCGGCCATGCCGAGCTGGGTGGGGTAGATCGTGGCGCCCTCCCAGAAGGAGTGCCCGTGGATGCAGTCCTCCGCGACCAGCAGAGGGATGCGCAGCCGGGACCGGTCGGTCAGCTCCGCGGCCTCCAGGACCCGCTCGGGCGAGGTGTGCAGGATCGACCCCACGTGCAGGTCCTCGACGAAGTGCCGCACCCCTTCCTTGGCGTTCAGCTGGAGCATCTGGCCGACCTTCTCGGGCAGCGTCATGCGCCCCAGGAGATCGGCGACCCGCTCCGCCACGGAGAGCGCGGGGTCGAGATAGGGCAGGGAGGGGGACACGGGGGGTCCTTTCGCGACACGGTTCGCATTCACCATAGAGTCAATACCGACCAGCTGGTAAGTATCTCCGGGAATCGAATTCACGGAGGCGGATGCTCCGGGGCCGGACCCTCCGGAGAGTTGAATGGGAATCCGATGCACCGAAGTGCCGGCCTGACCGATGCCGGCGGACCGGGAGAGTGGCGAGTGACGGCCGAAGCGCCTCGTGGCTACGCGAAGGGCCGCGCGAAGCGGCGAGAGATCCTCGACCAGGCCATGGCCCTGTTCGGTGAGGCCGGCTACCGGGGTGCGTCGCTGCGGGTGATCGCGACCCGCTGCGGCATCTCGCACACCGGCCTGCTGCATCACTTCCCGACCAAGGAGGCGCTGCTGCTCGCGGTGCTGGAGCACCGCGACGACGTGGACGACGAGTGGCTCTCGCTCGGCGGCACCACGGGCGTCGGACGGCTGCGGCGGTTCGCCGAGCTGGCGGCGATGAACTCCGGACGGCGCGGGATCGTCGAGCTGTTCTCGGTCGTCTCCGCCGAGGCGACGGCCGCCGACCACCCGGCCCACAAGTACTTCGTGCGCCGCTACGAGAACTCGGTGACGGGCGCCCAGCTCGCCTACGAACAGGCGCGCCTGGAGGGCGCGCTGCGGGCGGGTATCGCTCCGGACGCCGCGGGCCGGCAGCTGATCGCCCTGATGGACGGGCTCCAGGTGCAGTGGCTGCTCAGCGACTGCACCACGGACATGGCCGGCGTCCTGCGCGCGCACATCGAGGCGCAGCTCACCGTGGCTCTCTGAGACGTGTCGGCCGACGTCGGGCACCGTGCCCCCCCAGGAGGAGTGGAGCGCGGTGCCCGACCCCGGCACGCCCCGGTCGCGTGCTGTTCGTGGTGCCTTTCAGAGGTCGAGGACGAGCCGGGGAGACAGTGCCCGTGACACGCAGGCGTACATCCGGCGCTCGGAGCGCCGATGTCGTCCCGGTGCTCGGGTGGGGTGCGCCGTCCAGGACGGTGAACTTCACAGCTGCCGCAGACGCCTTCGCGGCACCCGGACGGGACGGGGTGCCCGGAGCGGGCCCGGGTGTCGATCGGGTCGCTGTACCAGTACTACCCGAACAAAGATGCGATTCTGGTCGAGCTGCTGACCCGGCATCTCGACGCCGGGACGGCCGCCGCTCCGCTGGGCCAGGACGGACTGCCGCCGGACTCCATCGAGGGCATCATGCGCCTCTATGTGCGGAGCGTGGTCGAGAACCACCGCGAGGACCCGCAGCTGCTCCGCGTGATGATGGAACAGGGTCCCCGTGCGCCGGAGTTGCTGGAGCGGGTCGCGCACAGCGAGCAGAGGCGGATCGCCTGCGCCCGCAGGCTGCTCCGGAACCATCCGGACGTGCGGGTCACGGACGTGGACATCGCCGCCCGGCTCGTCACTTCCACGGTGGAGGTGGTGCACAGGGTGATGGCGGGGCCGGCCAGGTCGACATCGCGCGGTTCGAGGACGAACTCGTCGCCATGCTCACCCGCTATCTGGCGGGCGGCCCATCGGCGACGCCCGGGGGCTGACGCCCGGTCCGTCCGCACGGGGGCGCCGCGCCCTCCGGCCGCGGCGAATCCCTTGCCGGGCGGTGGGTGTCCGCCGCCGCCGTCTCAGATAGTAGGAAGTCCGAGTATCTGTAGAGACAGATGGCCCGAGCTGTCCTAACTTTGTAGGAGCCGAACGAATCGCTGATCCAGCGACCGGCGTGCGTGAGCGTGCCCGAAGCAGGCAATCCCTGCGGCATCCGCTCCCCGCCCCTTCAGGCGCTTCGAAATCCCGATCTCGACATCCGTTGCGCGAAGTCCCGATCCCGAAATCCACGCGATCTCAAGGAGTCGATCCCTCATGGCCGAGACCACTGTCCGCCGCGTCCGTCACACCCCCCGCGCCGCCGAGTCGGAGCGCAAGAACGCCGCCGCAGCCCTGCAGCGGGCCCTCGACCGCCGGGACAACGGCGGTTCCACGGGCCACTGAGGGTGCGATCCTGCCCGCACGGCACCTTCGACTGTCCGCATCGTGGACGTCGAATGTCATGGGGTGGGACGGAGGGCTAAGGTGCCTGCTATGTCTCGCAGCATCGATCTCGCAGTGATCCCCGGCGACGGTATCGGCCAGGAGGTCGTCACCCAGGGCCTCAAGGTTCTCAACGCTGTTCTCCCGCAGGATGTGAAGCTGGAGACCAAGGAGTACGACCTCGGGGCCCAGCGATGGCATCGCACCGGTGAGACCCTCCCCGACGCGGAGCTCGAAGCCCTCAAGGGCCACGACGCCATCCTGCTCGGCGCCATCGGCGACCCGTCCGTGCCGTCGGGCGTGCTGGAGCGCGGGCTGCTGCTGAAGCTGCGCTTCGCCTTCGACCACTTCATCAACCTGAGGCCGTCGAAGCTCTTCCCGAACACCGCGACCCCGCTGGCCGGCCGCCCCGAGATCGACTTCGTCGTCGTCCGCGAGGGCACCGAGGGCCCGTACACGGGCAACGGCGGTTCGCTGCGCACGGGCACGGAGCACGAGGTCGCCACCGAGGTCAGCGTCAACACCGCCTACGGTGTCGAGCGCGTCGTGCGTGACGCCTTCGCGCGTGCCGCGGCCCGCCCGCGCAAGAAGCTGACGCTGGTCCACAAGAACAACGTCCTCGTGTACGCCGGCCACCTGTGGAAGAACACCTTCGACAAGGTCGCGGCCGAGTACCCCGAGGTCACCACCGACTATCTGCACGTCGACGCCGCGACGATCTTCTTCGTCACGCAGCCGGAGCGCTTCGACGTCATCGTCACCGACAACCTCTTCGGTGACATCCTCACCGACCTGGCCGCGGCCGTGACCGGCGGCATCGGCCTGGCCGCTTCCGGCAACATCAACCCGACCGGTGCCTTCCCGTCCATGTTCGAGCCGGTGCACGGTACCGCGCCCGACATCGCGGGTCAGGGCAAGGCCGACCCGACCGCCACGATCCTCTCCGTCGCCCTCCTGCTGCGCCACCTCGGCTACGAGGCCGAGGCCGTGCGCATCGAGGAGGCCGTCTCCGCCGACCTCGCGGAGCGTGACGGAAAGCATGCACGCACCACCGATGAGATCGGCGACGCGCTCGCGGTACGCGTAGCGAGCTGACCCGACGTCTCCACTTCGAAGCCGCCGGGTCGCAACCGCACCCGGCGGCTTCTCCTTGCGGTCTCCGGGTGCCACCATCGACCCCTGGACCGCGTTCTCGCGTCGCGCGAGCGTCATCGTGAACGACACCGCAAACACGTCATTTCGTGCAGGGCCGCCCCCGGGAGATAATCGAACGCGGGACCGCGGCTCGCGGTAGAGCTCGGACGTCCTACAACCTGCCCGGCGACTGCCGGGCGGGAGCGGGCGTGAGCGCGGTCCATCACACACAAGACCGGTGAAGGACACGCACTCATGACGACGCCCACGATCGAGCTCAAGCCCTCCTCGAACCCGCTGTCCGACGCGGAGCGCGAGGCGATCCTGGCCAGCCCCGGCTTCGGCCGCTACTTCACCGATCACATGGTGACCATCCGCTGGACCGAGGGCCGCGGCTGGCACGACGCCCAGCTCGTGCCGTACGGGCCGCTGTCGATGGACCCGGCCAACATGACGCTGCACTACGCGCAGGAGATCTTCGAGGGGCTCAAGGCCTACCGGCAGCCCGACGGCACGGTGGCCACCTTCCGCCCGGAGGCCAACGCCGCCCGCTTCCAGCGGTCCGCCTCCCGGCTCGCGATGCCGGAGCTGCCGGTCGAGACCTTCATCGAGGCCTGCGACGTCCTGGTCCAGCAGGACCAGGCATGGGTCCCGTCGCACGGTGGCGAGGAGTCCCTCTACCTGCGCCCGTTCATGATCGCCGCCGAGGTGGGTCTCGGTGTCCGGCCGGCCAACGAGTACCTCTTCCTCGTCATCGCCTCGCCCGCCGGCGCCTACTTCCCCGGCGGAGTGAAGCCGGTCTCGATCTGGCTCTCCCAGGACCGGGTGCGCGCCGTCCCCGGCGGCATGGGCGACGCCAAGACCGGGGGCAACTACGCCGCCTCCCTCCTCGCCCAGGCCGAGGCCGCCGCGCAGGGCTGCGACCAGGTCGCCTACCTCGACGCCGTCGAGCACAAGTGGGTCGAGGAGCTGGGCGGCATGAACCTCTACTTCGTGTACGGGCAGGAGGACGGCAGCAAGCGGATCGTCACCCCCTCCCTCACCGGCTCGCTGCTCGCCGGCGTCACCCGCGACTCCCTCCTCACCGTCGCCCGTGACCTCGGCTACGCCTCCGAGGAGGGCCGCGTCTCCATCGACCAGTGGCGCGCCGACACCGAGAACGGCACCCTCACCGAGGTCTTCGCCTGCGGCACCGCGGCCGTCATCACGCCCGTCGGCACCGTGAAGTCCGCGGACGGCGAGTGGACCCAGGGCGACGGCACCCCCGGTGAGGTCACCCTCAAGCTGCGCGAGCGCCTGCTGGACATCCAGCGCGGCATCGCCGAGGACACCCACGGCTGGATGCACGAGCTCGGCAAGTAACCGCTCGCACCCACGAAGGCCGCGCCCCTCACCGG
>NZ_JBHWZS010000398.1:0-6903 GCF_042728155.1 Streptomyces sp. NPDC060209 | reverse complement strand
CGGCAGACCCATGCAACTGTCAGAGCCGGGCGTCGCTGCGCATACCCCCACTGACGGACAGGCCGCCGGCGTTCATGCCGCCTCGTCGACGGGAGGCGCGGTCTTCCGCTCGGTGCTGCACCACTCCTGTGGTGTCAGCTGAAGTCGGCGCGATGCTGCTCGCACCACTGGCGGAACGTGCGCGGTGCGATGCCGGTGAGGTTCTGTACGTCGTCGGCGAGGACGCCGGAGCGTCCGGCGCGGAACAGCTCATGCAGGTTCTGCAGGCCGCGTGCCTGTCCTTCGGGGGTGCCGCGCTCGATGTTGGTTTCGGCGAACTGCTCCGGAGTGACGGACACGAACTCGATCTCGCGGCTCAGGACGTCGGCGAGGATTTCGACCTGCTCCCTGGCGCTCAGCGCCTCGGGTCCGTTGAGAATGTAGCCGTGGCCTTCGTGGCCGCTCTCGGTCAAAACGGTGGCTGCGACGCGAGCGATGTCGTAGGGGTCGATCGGCGAGGTCAGGCCCGGGTCGGTCGGGTCGTAGACCTTGCCTTCACCGCTGATGCTGTCCTTCCACCACAGTGCGTTCGTGGACAGGGTGTTGGGCCGCAGGTAGGTGATTGCGATCCCCGAGTCGCGGAGCACGTCGTCGCGGGTGTTGATCATTTCGCCGATGACCGGCCGGGGGTGGATGACGGTGCCGATCGAGGAAAGCACCACGATCCGGGTCACTCCGCCAGCCTTGGCGGCGTCAACAACGGACTGTGCCTGGGCGGGGAGCGGGGCGGCCTGCATGAAGAAGATGTCATCGACTCCCTGGGCCGCCTCGTGGAGGGCTTCGCTGTCGTCGAGGTCGCCGATCGCGATCTCGGCCGCGTCCGGCAGCTGGCTGGCCTTGTCGGGGTTGCGGATGTAGGCGCGGACGTCGTGGCCGCCGTCGACGAGCTGCTTGACGAGTTCACTGCCGACGTTTCCGGTGGCTCCGGTGACGAGAATCATGCGTGTGGTTCCTTTACGAAGTGGTTTGACTACCAGGGGAGTTCGCCGGCGCGGTCGGCATAGGTGCCGCTGGGCCCGTCGGGGCCGGCAAGAGCGAAGGCGAGGATGGCGTCGGTACCGTCCTGGATCGAGTGACCCTGGTCGCCGCTCAGGTCGGTGGCGGTCTGGCCGGGGTCGGCGGCGTTGATGTGGATCTGCGGTAGCAGACGCGCCATCCGGGCGGTCATCATGTTGATCGCCGCCTTGGACGCGGCGTACGGCACCGTGCCGGCGCGGGATTCGATGCGGTCCGGGGCGTGGAACAGCGCGAATGATCCGAGTCCCCTGCTAACGTTCACGATCCGCGGATTGCTGCTCTTCCCCAGCAGTGGCAGGCACGCGTGAATGAGGCGCATGTAACCGACGACGTTCGTCATCAGCACCTCGGTCATATCGTCGGCGGTGTAATCCTGCGGCTCACGCCGCGGGCCTCCGATGCCGGCGCTATTGAGAAGCACGTCAAGGCGGCCGTGCTCCTTTTGGATGAATGCGATGGCCTGCTGAACCGACTCGTCCGACGTGACGTCGACCTGCAGGAACTGCGCCTTGATGCTGTCCGCTGCGGGCCGCCCGCGCTCCGCGTTCCGGGCCCCCAGGTATACGTGAAATCCCTGGTCAACAAGGCGACGTACCGTCTTCAGGCCGATGCCCTTGTTCGCTCCGGTGACCAGTGCAATAGGCATTCCTATTTCCGCATCACTCATGAAACACCCTTTCCGATACCGCCCCCGCCATCCATTAGATCTCCCTGCTTGGGCGAACGCGTGCCAGGAGCCTGGCCCTGTTTGTGCCAGGATGAAAAAGCGTTCTCCGGGCCGGGCGGGTGTGACGGTGGCCGACAATGGAGTCATGAACGAGACCCCGACGCTGGCCGTCCTACTGCGTTCCTGGCGCGCGCGGCTGCAGCCCAGCGAGGTGGGACTGCCACCCCAAACGGGCGCGCGCCGCACCGCGGGGCTGCGCCGTGAGGAAGTCGCCGCGCTGGCGCTGATCTCCCCGGACTACATCAAGCGCATAGAGCAAGGGCGTGCGCACCCCAGCGGCCCCGTGCTGCGGGCACTTGCCGAGGCGCTGCGGCTCTCCCCGGCCGAGTACGAGCTGGCCTGCCGCCTGGCCGGGCTGGCCTCCGACCGAGAGGGCCTGGTGCCCCAGCGCATCGGCCCAAGCGTGCAGCGGCTCATCGATCGCCTGGGTGACGTTCCAATCGCCGTGTTCGATGCTGCCTGGACCCACCTGGGCCACAACGATCTGTGGCCCGCCCTGACAGGGGTCGACTGGCGGGGGCGGCGCGGACGGACCGCGAACATCATCTGGATGACCTTCATCGAACAAGTCGTCTCCGTGCGCCATCCCTACCCCGACGAGCACAAGACGTCGATGGTGGCCGACCTGCGGGATGTCGCCGGACGCTACCCGGCCGACCGCGAGCTCAAAGAAATGATCGACGAGCTATGCAGGAGAAGCGAAGAATTCGCGACGCTGTGGGCAGGCGGCGCCGTCGGACACCACAAGACCGCGCGCAAAACAATCGACCACCCCCCGATCGGGCCAATTGAGCTGGACTGCGACGTCCTCTCCGCGCACGGCTCAGACGTCCGCATCGTCGTCTTCACCGCCGACCCCGGCAGCGAGGCGGACAGCAAACTGCGCCTGCTATCCGTCCTGGCCAGCGAGAACATGCCAGCACCCGCCTCGCCCGAGGGCGAATAGCACGCAAGGCACCGGGACTGCTCGCCGACACCTACCCCCGCCCAGGCCACGTACCAGCTGGCGGAGTCGGTGGAGGCAACGGAGGTCCTGGCGGTGAGCGTATGCGGTCTGATCGTCAGCCGGAGCGGCTGAGGACGAAGCGGCACAGGAGCCTCGGGCCGACGGGACCTATTCAGGGCGCGTGAGCCGCCGAGCGCAATTGTCAACGGCCACCCATTGGGACTTTCCGTGGCCATTAGCCTGGACTCGACTGGCCGCGTACCAGGACTTTGCCGTGGCCGCTATCAGGGGCATCGCCGGCTCCCACCAGCCGCAGTTTCTCGACGCCCTGCACCGTGATCACGCAGAAGTGGAAGACCGGGTGCGGACGAACAAGGCGATGGGCCTGCACAATCTCCCGTCCAAGTCCTGGGATGTGAACTGCGGCTGGATGCTCGCCGCGAACCTGGCCGCCGACCTCGACGCCTGGGTGCGGCTCCTGAGCCTGCACGACGTCGGCGACCTGGCCGATGCCGAGATCGACACCCTGCGCTTTCACCTCTACCACGTGCCCGCCCGCCTCACGAAACACGCCCGCCGCCGCTGGCTCCGCATCGAGGCCACCTGGCCCTGGGCCGACACCTTCACCACCTGCTGGCAGCGGCTCTGCAGACTTCCGGCTGTCATCTGACGGTCCGGGCCGATCCCGACGAAGACCAGAGCGGAGGAGACCTGCACCTCCCCGGGAGACGTGGAACCCCGGCGCGGCCGCAGCGTCACGCGACGGCCCACCCTGACCAGCGGGGGATATTACGGGCGAACTGCCGAGCCACTCAGCGACCGAACCCTGCTGACGGATCGAGGCCAACAGGAGTCCGATAAGCTCACGCTGGCCGCATAACCACCCCCGACGCGTGTCCACCTTCGCGGGGGAAGGCCCAAGGCAGGGTAGTTAGCGTTTTCGCAGGTCACGCAGGTGAGTTGAAGGATTCCCGACGCAGAGCAACGGAGCTCGTTGGTACAGGCAGTCGACCAAGACAGCTTGTCCCAAAGGAGCTCCGTTGCCCCGTCATTGTGTCCTGCCGTCTGCGCTGACGGCCATCACCCGAACGGTCACCGTGGCCGGGGGGGCGGTTCACTCCTGGGCATCTGGGGGAGCTGACGGCGGTCGTGCCGTTTGAGCTGGTAGACGCGGTCCTTGCGGAGACGAGGACGGTGCAGAAACGGCTGCGTGATCTTCCGTCGCGGGTCGGGGTCTACTTCCTGCTGGCGATGTGCCTGTTCCCCGAGGTCGGCTACCGCCTCGTCTGGGACAAGCTGACCGCAGGTCTGTCCGGGATGCCGGTCGTCTGTCCGTCGGCCAAGGCGTTGCGTGACCTGCGCCGGCGGATCGGCAGCGCGCCAGTACGGGCGTTGTTCGAAGTGCTGGCCGGGTTGCTGGCCCAGCCGACGACGCCAGGTGTGCGTTTCAGTTCGTACCGGATGGTGTCGTTCGACGGCTGCAGTTCGCTGAGGGTTCCCGATTCCGAGCGGAACCGGGCCTGGCTGGGCAGGACTTCGCATCATGGCTATTCGACGCTGGAGTTGATGACGCTGGTCGAGACCGGCACCCGGGCTCTGGTCGGCGCGGTGTTCGGCTCCACCGCCGAGGGCAAGACGAGCTACGCCGGCCGGCTGCTGCATCTGCTGCGGCCGGACATGCTGGTGCTGTGGGACAAGGGATTCGACAGCAATGCCTTCCTCGCGACGGTCACCGACACCGGCGCCCAGGTCCTGGGCCGGCTCCGCAGCAACCGGCGCACGCCGGTCCTCACACGCCTCACTGACGGCTCCTACCTGTCGGTGATCGGCACCGTGAAAGTGCGGATCATCGACGCACAGATCGCCGTGACCTGCGCGGACGCCACATCCTTCACCGGGTCCTACCGACTGGTCACGACCCTGACCGACGCCCGCCGTCACCCCGCCACCGCGCTGGTGGGTCTCTATCACCAGCGGTGGGAACACGAATCGGCGTACTACGCGCTCCGCCACACCATCATGAACGGCCGCAACCTGCGCTCGGGCGACCCGGCAGGCATCGAGCAGGAGATGTGGGCCCTGCTCACGCTCTACCAGGCCCTACGCACCGTGATGGTCACTGCCGCAGAGTCCCTCCCCGGCACCGACCCGGACCGCTGCTGCTTCAGCATCACGCTCCACACCGCCCGCGCCCAGGTGATCCAGGCCAACGGCATCGTCACCGCCGACACCGATCGGGACACTCTCCTCGGGTTGATCGGCCGTTGGATCCTGACCGGTCTGCTCCCGACCCGCCGGCAACGGGTCAGCACCCGCAAGGTCAAGTCACCGATGTCCCGCTACAGCGAGCGCCACGCCGACGGCCGGCTCGGCACAAGCCACACCGTCACCCGCCTCGACGTCACCGTCATCGAACCCGTGGATCAACCTGCGCTGCCCACGGCCTCCCGGGACGACCGACACGCCAGTCCTTCCGCACGGCGCCGACACCGCATCCTGGCCCTGCTCCAGGAAGACCCCACGCGTCTGTGGCAACCCCGTGAGATCGCCGCCCACTTCGGCGATGTCACCCTGGAAACCATGTACAGACAACGGAACCGATGGGCCGCCAGCGGCCTCATCCACAAACTCGGCCCCGGCCTCTACGCCGCAACAGCATGGTCCCCAGCCTCACTTGCGTGACCAGCGAAAGGGTCTATCAGGAATCAGGTGTAGATCGTCTGTTTGGCCTACGGGTTCTTCGGTGGGCTGATCGGCCTACGCTCGGGTGGCGGTAAGGCGGCCGTCGAAGAGGACGTCGAACTCGTTGAGGGCGGTCTTCCAGCGGTTGTTCCAGCGCTGGCGGCCGCGGCCGGTGGGATCGAGGGCGAGGGTGGTCAGGTAGAGGCGTTTGAGGGCGGCGGTCTCGTTGGGGAAGTGTCCGCAGGCTTGGGCCGCTCGCCGGTAGCGGGCGTTGAGGGACTCGATGGCGTTGGTGGTGTAGACGACCTGGCGGATTGCGTCGGGCAGGCCGAGGAAGGGCACGAACTCGCTCCAGGCCCGTTCCCACGTTCCGGTGATCGAGGGGTACTTCTTGCCCCATTTCTCGGCGAACTCCTCCAGCCGGGCGCGGGCTTGTTCCTCGTTGACGGCGGTGTAGACGGGCTTGAGGTCGCGGGCGACGTCGGCCCAGTCCCGGCGCGAGGCATAGCGCAGGCTGTTGCGGATCAGGTGGACCACGCAGGTCTGCACCACGGTCCGCGGCCAGACCGTGTTGACCGCGTCGGGCAGGGCGGAGAGACCGTCGCAGACCAGCATCAGCACGTCACGGACGCCTCTGTTCTTGATCTCGGTCAGCACGGTGGCCCAGTACTTGGAGCCCTCGCCACCGTCGCCGGCCCACAGTCCGAGGATCTCGTGGTAGCCGTCGGCGGTGACCGCGATCGCCACGTAGACGGGGCGGTTGGCGACGTGCCCGTCACGGATCTTGACGTGGACGGCGTCGACGAAGACGACCGGGTAGACCGGATCGAGAGGACGTGTGCGCCATTCCGCCATCGATTCCAGGGCCTTGTCGGTGATGGTGGAGACGGTCTCCTTCGTCGTTGTCATCCCGTAGACCTCGGCGAGGTGCGCGACGATCTCCCCCGACGTGAGGCCCTTCGCGGTCAGCGAGAGGACCATCTCGTCCAGCGCGCCGGTCCGCCCGCGTACTTCGGCAGCAGCCTGAGGCTGAAGGTGCCCAGCCGGTCCCGGGGGACCTGCACAACGACCGGGCCGACTTCCGTCATGACCTTCTTGGCCCGGTAGCCGTTACGGGTGTTGCCGCCCGAGCGTGACCCACGCCCGCCGCGCTGCCCGGCCTCAGCGGCCAGGTGCTGGTCCATCTCGGCCTCCAGCGCGGCCTGCATCAGGTGCTGGGCCAGCTCGGGGCAGGATTCCGTTCTCGCCCATCAGCCGCAGCCCGCCCTCGGCGGTCCGCTCCGTCGCGAGCGCGGCCAGCTCTTCCAGCAACTCGGCGGACAGTCCGTTCGCGGACACCGGCATCGACTTCACGTCGGCACCCTGGGCGCTCTCACCGGCCTCGGCAAGCGACACGCACACCGCCCACGGCCGCAGCTATCACTCCATCGCCCGCGAGCTCGGACTGAACCGGCGCACCGTGCGCAAGTACGCGCGGGCCACAACCTGGCAG